>CBFHIO010000018.1:0-15748 GCA_965656035.1 Gammaproteobacteria bacterium
AATAAATATATCTACTATTGATTCTGTAAAAAATATTATTGAACAATTTAATGCATCAAAAACTCTTCTAATTGTTGATGAGTGTCACAAAATCGGTACTGAGAAAAGAGGAGAGGTTCTAACAAATAATTGGCACGCAACTTTAGGCCTTTCAGCAACCCCTGAAAGAGATTATGACGATAATTTTTATATCATTATTAGAAAAATACTTGGAGACATTATCTTTGATTATGACTATATAGATGCAAGAGAAGATGAGGTAATAGTTAACTTTAAACTCTTATATGCCTATGCAGCAATGACCCCTGATGAAGAAGAAAAATATAAGAAGTTTACAAAGAGCATTCAAAGAAGGGCAGCTACAATTGGCGGAAATGATATGAATGACTACCCTTTAAAAATGTTAATTTTTAATAGAGCTAGAATGGTAAAAAATTCTAAAAATAGAATTCCCTTTGGAATTGAGTTACTACAAAAACACAAAAGAGATAGTTGGATTGTTTTTACTGAAAATAAAAAACAAGCAAAAGAGTTTAATAAAATTATTAATACCAAAGGATATAAATCAGCGATTTATAATACTGACTTGGATAATGCAGAGAGGGAAGAAAATTTAAATAATTTTAAAAATGGAAATTTAAATGTTCTGGTTAGCTGTACAGCTCTTGATGAAGGGTTTGATATGCCTGAAGCAGATGGAGCAATGATATTAAGTGCATCTTCATCTAAAAGACAAAGAATTCAGAGAATGGGTAGGGTACTAAGAATAACAGCTAACAAGCAAAACGCATTAATAGTTACGGTATATTCATCTAAAACAGAGTTTGATAAATTAAGAGAAGAATCTAACAGATATAAGCTTGAAGGCGTGCCCGTTAAATGGCAGCAAATGAAATAGGTTTAAATATGTGCGCTTGTTGATGTCATTACCTTGGCGGTATATTTCATTATCTTTTTTGTTGGTATTTCTAACTCTTCTCCGCCATTTTCAATAGCTTGCTGAGCATGAGCATCTTCATCAGCTCTCATGGTTTGAAGAATTTCAATTGTTTCTTTGTCTTTTGAAGATATTTTGTTGAGATGTTTATCTAAATGTACCACTACTTGTTTTTCGGTTTCTTCAACAAAACCCAGGCTAACCTTTTCTCCATATCTTCCAAAAATTGCACCTATTGCAAAAGAACCCGCATACCATAATGGGTTAAGTATTGATTCTTTACCATCAAGTTCATCCAATCTTTTTTTACACCACACCAGATGATCTGTTTCTTCCTCTCCAGCTTCAATTAAATGCTCTTTTATCTTTTTATCTTTACAAACAAGTGCTTGTCCTCTGTATAGAGCTTGTGCAGCTACCTCTCCAGCAAGGTTCACCCTCATCATTTGTATTGATAAGTCTTTTTCTTTTTGGGAAAGGCTTTCGGTATTATCTTGAATCGAATCTGCAGGATAAGCTCTTCCGGTGCCTGATTTTTTATTGGACAGTGTTTTTAATGCAATATCAAATTCATTAATAATGTTATTAACTAAGCTCATTTAATTCCTTTAAAACCAATATCTTTTCTAAAAAAAGCACCCTCAAAGGATACTTTGTCAACGAGATTATATGCTTTAGCTTGTGCCTCCTTCAAGTTATCACCTAGAGCTGTTGCACAAAAAACTCTTCCACCAGATGTTAAAACTTCATTATTAGAAAGCTTTGTTCCAGCATGAAATAGTTTTGTTTCACTTTCAGTATTATTAGGAAGTGAAACTAACTTGTTAGATTCATAACTCTCAGGATAACCTTGTGATGCAATTACCACTCCACAAGAATGTTTTTCAGTCCATTCAATCTCATGAGATTCAAGCTCATCGTTTATAGCAGCTAAACAAAGTTCCACCAAGCTTGATTTAAGTCTTAATAAAATTGGTTGAGTTTCAGGATCTCCAAATCTGCAGTTAAATTCTAGAACTTTTATTTCATCATCTTTAATCATCAAGCCTGCATATAGAAATCCCAAGTAGGGTGAACCTTCAGAAATAAGACCATGCATTGTTGGGGTCATAACCTCATCAATAATTTTTTGATGAATTTTTTTATCTATTATTGGAGCAGGCGAGTATGCACCCATGCCGCCTGTATTAAGGCCAACATCACCTTCACCCACAGCTTTATGATCTTGACTTGTGGCCAGAGGGATAATTTTATCCTTACTTACAACAGCTATGAAGCTAGCTTCTTCTCCTTCTAAAAAATCTTCTATCACAACACTACTTCCAGCTTCTCCGAATGCTCGATCTTTAAAGATACTTTCAAGAGCATTGACGGCTTCATTCTTTGTATTGCAAATAATCACACCTTTACCAGCTGCAAGACCGTCAGCCTTCACAACAGTTGGAAACTCAATCTCATCAAGATGCATAAGTGCTGCATCATATGAATCAAAAGCTGCATAGCCCGCTGTAGGTATTCCATACTTAATAAAGAAATCTTTTGAAAAAGTCTTTGAACCCTCAAGTTGAGCTGCAGCCTCAGAAGGGCCAAATGTATTAATATTCTTGGCTTGAAGATAATCAGACATACCCATAACAAGAGGCTGCTCAGGACCAATAATCACAAGACCAATATTCTTGTTTTTACAAAAATCTGATATTTCCTCAAAGTTATTTAAATCTAGTGAAATATTTTCTAACTTTTCTTCTAATGCGGTTCCAGCGTTACCTGGACAAACAAAAACTTTAGTCACTGCGTCATCTTGTGAAGACTTCCATGCTAGGGCATGTTCTCTTCCGCCTGAGCCAATGATTAAAACTTTCATTAGTGCCTAAAGTGTCTGGTGCTTGTGAACACCATCGCAATGTCGTTCTCATTTGCAGCAGCAATCACTTCCTCATCTCTTATCGATCCACCCGGTTGAATAATTGAAGAGATTCCATTTAAAGCAGCTTTGTCTATACCATCTCTAAAAGGAAAAAATGCATCAGAAGCCATAGAAGCACCTTTGACCTCTAACCCTTCTTCTTTAGCTTTTAGGTTTGCAATATCAGCACTAATAACTCTGCTCATTTGGCCAGCACCAATGCCTATTGTCTGTCGATTCTTTACATAAACTATGGCATTACTTTTAACGAACTTAGCAACTCTCCAAGCAAACATTAAATCGTTTAACTCTTCTGGTGTCGGCTCTCTTTTTGTAACACATTTTAAGTCTTCTCTAGAAACAACATAGTTATCATCTGATTGAATTAAAATTCCTCCAGAGACTTTTTTAACTATTCCTGGATATGGGTTGTCTTGCTTAAGGTCAACCTTTAGAACTCTGACGTTTTTCTTTTTGGCAAATTCATCCAGCGCACCTTCTTCATAATCAGTTGCTAAAATAACTTCAACAAATTGCCTTGAATTTATTTCTTCCGCTGTTTTAGTATCCAAAGTTCTGTTTAAAGCAATTATTCCACCAAATGCTGAAGTGGGATCTGTCTTAAATGCTAAATCATAAGCACCATAGATATTGTCTGATTCGGCAACTCCGCAAGGATTTGCATGTTTAACAATTACGCAAGCAGGATCGTCAAATGCTCGAACACATTCCCAAGCTGCATCAGCATCTACTATGTTGTTATAAGATAATTCTTTGCCTTGCAAGATATCAGCATTAGCGATGTTTTTGTGTTGCAAATTAGAGAAGGTAAAAAGGTTTGCCGTTTGATGAGGGTTTTCTCCATATCTTAAAGAAGAACTTTTCTCAAAACTATAATTTGGCATTGAGTTATCAGATTCTTCTTTTAGATAATTTGAGATAGAAAGATTGTAATCAGCCATTGTCTCAAATACTTTTTGAGATAATTCTTTTCTTAAGTCATATGAAATGCCATTACCATTTTTCCATTCCTCAATTAGCCTTGAATAATCAGAAGGGTTTGACACAACAGCAACGTCCTTAAAATTTTTGGCAGCTGACCTGATCATAGTTGGACCGCCAATATCTATTTTTTCAATTGCCTCATCAAAAGAACAACCTTGGGCAATGGTTTCTTTAAATGGATAAAGATTAACTACAACCAAATCAATCGTCTCATAGCCTCTTTCTTGAAGCACTTCCATGTCTTGATCTCGTCTTGCAAGAATTCCTGCATGAATCTTTGGATGCAATGTTTTAACTCTTCCGCTCATCATTTCTTCAAATCCAGTAAAATCAGAGACCTCAATTACTTCAGATGTAATTTCTTTTATCGCTTTGAAGGTACCGCCTGTAGATAGTATTTTTACATCTTCTGAAATTAGAAATTTAATTAGTTCTTCTAGGCCTGATTTATCTGAGAGACTTATAAGGGCTGTTTTTGGCTTTATTGAATGCATTATTTAATATTGTATTTTTTTAATTTTGTTCTAAGGGTTGTTCTATTCATTCCAAGAATTCTTGCAGCTTTGGACTGATTATTATTAGCAAATTTCATCACCGCATCTAAAAGTGGGGGCTCAACCTCATTAAGTACAAGTTGATAGACATCGATGGGCATATTTTTTTGATCTAGTTGTGCGAAATATCTTTTCATAGCTTTTCTAACCTCATCTTTAAGTGGCTTTTTTGAATAGCTATCAAATGATTTTTTTTTATTTCCCAAATCGAATTTCTTTAAATAAATTAGAGGAAATATCAGTTTACATTTGTTTAAAAATTGCTCAATAGATTTTTAGAGATTTATGAGTGTTTTTTTCTCATCACCAATAGTGATACTTTTAACTTCATCATTTTTGAAAGTAACCATAGATATAGATACATAATCAGGATAAAAACACATGATTTGCTTTTTGTTTAGCAAAGAACTTAATAGAGCATTCACAACCATAAAATGAGTAAATATAATCGTATCTTGATGGATGCTCAAAGTGTGATTGATAATTTTGTTGCGCCAAATTTCAACAAATTTAGGTAAATCTTTTATGTCTGAATTCATAATATCTTTTAACCAAGCTATCTTTTTAGAATTTTCAATGTTGGTTGAAGGAATTTCAGAGTATGTGTCATCAATTATTAATTTCTTATTAAATTTTTTTATCAAAGGTTCAGCTGTCATCCTTGCTCTAAGCTTTGGGCTTGAAACAAAGGTAAAGGAGTCTAATGTTTTGACCATGCTATTATCTAGCAATGAAGTCGATTGCTGTATTCCCCGATCGCTTAAACCGGGATCAGGATGAGTGCCCCAGTTTTCTGCAGCTTCCCCATGTCTTACTAATAAAAGATTTATCTCTGACATTTATGCTTAACCTATAGCTATAATAAATATGTGAGAATTCATAGAATATATTGTAAATCAGTATCAGAAACAAAGAGCGTATTTCAATTAGATCACGCTCAATCAATGCACTTATCAAAAGTTCTTAGACTATCTATTAATGATGAAGTTGAAGTGTTTGATGGTCTTGGATCCTCAGCGATATGTAAGATAATTGAAGTTGCTCGCTCATCGGTTTCCCTTGAGAGGATTGGAAATATCAAAATAGATGAAATCTCTAATACTAGACTCGGCTTTGTATTACCTTTAATTAAAAAAGAAAATTTTCAGTTTATGATTCAAAAACTATGTGAAGTTGGCGCTTCAGAGTTTATTTTTTATAAACCTGATTTAATCGATCAAAGTATTGCAAAAAAAGATTCATCAAAAATTTATAATAAATCAGAAGAAGTTATTATTTCCGCATGTAAACAATGTGGTGCAAACCTTCTTCCAAAAACAAGCTTTTCATCATCGTTAGGAGAAGCTTTATTAAAAATCGATCAGAGTTCAAAAATATTTGTATTTGATGTTGAGGCAAAAGATTCTTTCAATACAAACTCTATAAATTCAAATAACATTTTTGTAATTACTGGAGCAGAGTCTGGATTCTCAGATGCTGAACTAAAACTCATGAAAGAAAAAGACTTTAGCTTTAAATTATTATCAAAAAATATTCTTAGAGCAGAGACCGCTCCTATTGTGGTAGCATCATTAATTCAAAATCATTTTGATAAGATTTAACAATGGTCAAAAAAGTACTTTTCATCACAGATCCTATGAGAGAGCTCAAACCTGATAAAGATACATCTATTTTTATGATGGAAGAGGCTATTTTGCTTGGTTATAAAGTTTATCAAGCAGAAATTAAACATCTTTATGTTGAAAATCATAATGTTTGTGTTGATGCAAGGAATATAATTGAAATTGGAACCAGCCAGGTTGAGGGAATTAGAAAAGAAAAAATAAAGGTTTCTGATTTTTTATATACATTAATGAGAAAAGATCCTCCTGTAGATAACGATTATATTAATTCTCTTCATTTACTGGGCTTAGCTGAAACGCAGGGAGCTAAAGTATTTAATAGACCTAATTCTATTAAGGAATTCAATGAAAAAATATTTGCTCTTCATTTCAAAGATTTCATTCCTAGAACTTTGGTTACATCAAACCTTGAGAAAGTAATAAATTTTCATGCAGATCATGAAACTATTGTTGTAAAGCCGCTGGATGGTATGGGAGGCGATTCAATATATAAAATGGATGATATGGAAGATGAGAATTTAGATATTCTATTAGATATGACTGAAGATGAAACCACTCAGATTATAGTTCAGGAGTTTATACCTGAAATCTATCAAGGAGATTTTAGAATTTTAATTATTCATGGAAAACCTTTTGAAAAAACTTTAGCAAGAATACCTCAAGGTGATAGCTTTAAAGGCAACCTAGCAGCTGGTGGCAAGGGCGTTGTTATGGATATAAATAAAAAACAAAAAGATGTTGCAGGTAGTATTGGAAAACTATTAGTCTCTAAAGGAATAAATTTTGCAGGGATAGACATGATTGGTGACTATTTGACTGAAATTAATATAACCAGTCCAACCTGTGCCAGAGAAATATTTAATCAGTCTGGCAAAAACCCAATACAAGAATATTTTTCTAAATTATGACTTTAATATCAGCAAGTCAAAGAGTTAGTAAAAGGTCATTAACGCTTAACAAATCCTTTTTGTTGTCTGTAATTTTTCATGCAGGTTTGGTTTTTGGTATCACGTTTACAACCTTCTATAAAATACCGCTTATAGATGAATCACCAATAATTAATGTTAAATTTGCAAATTCAGCTCAAGATTCAATTGGCATGTTTAACGAGCCATCAAATAGCGTAGCTGTGTTAAATGAAACTTTTGAAAGCCCATCAACCAAAAATGTTGAAAGAAAAATTTATAAAGCACAGAAAATTAAAAAATTAGAGGCAAATTCGTTGGTTACAAATGAAGAGGCAATGTATTTAAATTTATGGCAAAGGGAAATTGAATCATATGGCGACGAACATTTAGCTGCAAACAATCTCCAATATTTTGACAGTAAAGTTCAGGTCAAGGCAACGATTGATTCTTTTGGAAACCTTTTAAAATCAGAGATACTAATATCTTCCGGAAATATCAATGTTGATCAAATAGCAATTGATATTCTTGAAAAAGCCTCACCTTTTGCTCCATTTGATCCAAAGATGGCAAATGAATATGGTATTTTGGAAATAATTAGAGATTGGAACTTTTCTCCCAGGTAATGCAAATCGTATCTTTCGACTTTGGCACAAAGAAAATTGGTGTCGCTGTAGGACAGACTAAAACCAAAACCTCGTCACCACTCGAAATTATATTTAATAAAAATAACAAAACTAATTGGGATAGTATTAAATCAATAATTGATGAATGGCGTCCTGACATTATTCTTGTTGGCAAGCCGCTTAATATGGATGGGACAGATAGTGATATCATGAAAGAGGTAGATGTTTTCTTTAAGAAATTAAAAAAAATAACTAATATTCCCTGTGAATATGTAGATGAGAGATTAACTAGTTTTGAAGCAAGACAAAATCTTTTAGAATTAAAAACTCAATTAATAGATGCTCAAGCTGCAAAGATACTAATTGATAACTGGCTGAGCGATAATTAAAAAATATGTCTATACCATCAAGCTTTATTGACCGATTACTTTCCACAGTTAGCATTGTTGATATTATCAATCGAAGAGTCCAGCTCGACCGATCTGGGGGCAGATATAAAGCTAAATGTCCTTTTCATGGTGATGGGAATGAAAAAACACCGTCATTTGTTGTGTATGAAGATACTGGTTCATATCATTGTTTTGCCTGCAAAGCTTCAGGTAATGCTATTAACTTTTTAAGAGAATATGACGGTATTGATTTTATGGAATCAGTTGAAATTTTAGCAGCATCTGTTGGCATGGAGGTGCCAAAACAAGAAAAGCCAATAGATTTAACAGATGCAATAAATATAAACACTCAGGCAGCAGAAATTTTTAAAGATCAATTAAGAGGGCCTCAAGGAAAAAATACTATCGACTATTTAAAAAGTAGAGGCATCAGCGGTGAAACCGCAAAATTTTTTGAGCTTGGCTATTCAGTTGAAAAAAATCCATCGCTTTATAGCATTTTATCTCCAAAATATAGCTCAGATGACCTTGTGGATTCTGGTCTTTTTGGCACTAATGATAATGGAGATATGTATGATCGCTTTAGAGATAGGCTAATGTTTCCAATAAGAAATATCAAAGGAGAGCATATAGCTTTTGGGGGAAGATTGATTGTTGATAAGGATAATCAAGCAAAGTACTTAAACTCGCCTGAAACAAAAACATATAAGAAAAAATATGAACTTTATGGTTTATATGAAGCAAGGCTTGCAGAAAAAAGACCAAAGGCACTTTTTTTAGTTGAGGGATATATGGATGTTATTGGGCTGCATCAGCATGGTATAAAAAATGCTGTTGCCTCATCAGGAACCGCTTTTACCCCTGAACAACTTCGAAAAATTCTAAGCTATACCAACGATATATATATAGTATTCGATGGAGATGAGGCTGGTCAAAAGGCATCCTGGAGAGCCGTCGAAAATGCCTTGCCTTTACTAAGAGAGGATATTCGAATGAGCTTCATATTTTTAAAGTCTGGAGATGATCCAGATAGTTATATAAAAAATAAAGGTAAAGATGCTTTTTTAAAGCTTGCAGATGAAGCTATGTCTTTTTCAGAGTATTTTTTAAATACTATAAAAAAACAAGATGATCTCTCATCAGTCGAAGGAAGGTCGAGTGTTGCTCAGTTTGCGGTTCCTTTGGTTGATAAAATCGTAAACCCAACTTTAAGAGAGGCATATATAAGCGAGATTAGCCATATTTGTGATTTAGATTTTGGCAAATTACTCAATGGTGTGATTAACACTATCCCTGAAAATGTAAAACAAGAAGAACCAGTCAAGCAAGTTCCCAGCTCTGTAATCAGGAAGTCAGTTCTTGGCGTTTTTACAGTCTTAATTCAACATCCAAAATTAGCTGCAGAAAGATCTTTTAATCTTATTAAAACAAATTCAAAATATTTATTTTTAAATGATTTAAGAGGATTTTATAGAGAGAATCCTGCTTCATCGCCTTCAATAATTTTTGAACAGATAGAAAATGAAAAGATAAAAAATTTGTTTGGCGAAGCGTTAGTTTCTGAAATAAAACTTTCTGAAGAAAATGCAAAGAAAATGCTTAAAGATTGTATTGAAATAATTTCAAAATCTGAAAAAGATAGACAGGAGACACTAAAAGAAAAGTATAATATGCATGAAATAACATCTGCTGAAAAAAGAGAGCTGCAACAGATAATCCTTAAAAAAGATGAAATGTCAGAAGAAGATCAGATTTTATTAAAAAATTTAAGCTCAAAATAGATTGAATTAAAAAAATTCATCACCAAATAGGGCTAATACATTTGGAGTACTAGAATTCGTGGATAAGTTAAGTAAAAAAGGTTCAAAGATTGCCGAACTTATAGAAAAAGGAAGAGAGCAAGGTTATTTAACTTATGCAGATGTCAATGATCATTTGCCAGATGATATATCCGACCCTGATCAGGTTGATGAAATTATTGGAATGATCAATGATTTGGGCCTTCAAGTCCATGAAACTGCACCTGATGCTGATGACCTATTGCTTGCTGAATCCGAAGAATCTGATGATATAGCTTTAGAACAAGCTGCTGAGGCTCTTGCAGCTGTTGAAAATGAAACTGGAAGAACAACCGATCCAGTTCGCATGTACATGAGAGAAATGGGAACTGTTGATCTGTTGACTCGTGAAGGTGAAATTGAGATTGCAAAAAGAATAGAGGAAGGTATGAGAGACCTTCTTAGTGCTAGTGTTTATTATCCAAAAACCGTTGAGTACGTTATTGAGTATCATCAAATGGTCAAAGATGGCGAGAAAAAAATTAATGATTTTCTAACAGGTTTCTTAGAAGAGATGGAAGAGGTACCATCCGCTGGTCCAGGAAGTCAAAGAGCGAAGGAGGAAGCAGAGGCTGCTGAAGAAGCAGACGAAGAGGTATCTTCAGGACCGGACATGCAAGAAGTCCAAAGAAGAATGACAAATCTAAAACGTCAATACAATAAAACTCTAAAGGTTATTGAGTCAAAAGGTAGACATTCAAAAGAAGCTAATGCTGAATATAAAAAATTGGGTGAGATATTTCAGTTCCTTAAATTTAGCCCAAGAATGTTTGATGATATTGCCGCAATAGCGAGATCGGGTTTAAGCAGAATAAGAGAAAAAGAAAAATCTATTCAAGAGCAGCTTGTAAGAAATGCACGCATGCCAAGAAAAGACTTTTTAGCAAGCTATGTTGAAAACCTAACAAAAGTAAGATGGGTTGATTCTCTAATGAAAGAGAAAAAATATAAAAAAGACCTTCTTAAAAAAGTGAAACAAGACGTTGTTATTGCTCAGAAAGATATCATTGAGCTCGAGCAACAAGTTGGTCTTAGCGTAAAAGAAATTAAAGAAATTAATAGAAATATGTCTATGGGTGAAACCAAAATGAGACGAGCAAAAAAAGATATGGTTGAAGCAAACCTTAGGCTTGTAATATCTATTGCTAAAAAATACACCAACAGAGGACTTCAGTTCCTAGATCTTATTCAAGAGGGGAATATTGGTCTTATGAAAGCGGTCGATAAGTTTGAATACAGAAGGGGTTATAAGTTTTCTACATATGCAACTTGGTGGATAAGACAGGCAATTACTAGATCTATCGCTGATCAGGCAAGAACGATAAGAATCCCAGTGCATATGATAGAAACAATTAACAAATTAAATCGAGTATCTCGTCAGATGATGCAGGATATGGGTAGAGAGCCCACACCAGAAGAATTAAGTAAAGAGCTTGATATGCCAGAGGATAAGGTAAGAAAAGTCCTTAAAATTGCTAAGGAACCTATTTCGACGGAAACACCAATCGGAGATGATGAGGATTCAAGCCTGGGTGATTTTATTGAAGATACGGTTATTGAATCCCCATTAGAAAATGCTACTGAAGATAGCCTGCATTTTGCAACTGATGACGTTTTAGCATCATTAACTGCAAGAGAAGCAAAAGTTCTTAGGATGAGATTTGGCATCGGCATGAATACTGACCATACTCTTGAAGAAGTTGGAAAACAATTTGATGTTACTAGAGAAAGAATAAGACAGATTGAAGCTAAAGCCTTAAGAAAATTAAGACATCCTAGCAGATCTAGTCATTTGAAAAGCTTTCTAGACGATTAAGCTTATTTCCAACTACCTTTTCGGCCTGTTATATCCCAGTTAATGCGTGATTGCATTAACTCGATTCGTCTTTCTACATATCTTCTTGCAAAAAAATCATTGATATGTGTGAAAGGTAAATAAGACTTAGAGCCCAAGCCATCAATAATTTTTAAGGCAATTTTGTTGTTTTCATAACCAAGAACTATGTTATGAGGAATAATATTTTTTGTAAGTACTAGAGATGACCTCAGCCATGACTCAAAATCTTTTAGAGCCTCTTGAATTTCATCGGTCATACCATTGCTAGACAGATATTTTTCTAATGTAATTGCAATGTTGTTTTTATTATCTCTAATTAACTCGGTCTCAGACGCTAAACCAATTGACGTTTCAACCATCCCGTACCATCTTGCAAGATGTTTCCATTTATCAGGATTATCTTTTTTTAATGCTCTTTGCGCATAAGCTTTTTGTTCACGAATATTATCATCAAATGTTGTTTGTCTTCTGAACTTCTTATACCAAGGAGCATTTTGCTTGACCATCTTTGATCGATCTTTAATTGTTACCTTTAAACAACGATTAGCATTTTCAGGATGCACATAACATCTTCTATTGCCTCCTTCAGCAAAAGGATCGATCCCATCGAGTTTAATCATTTACTAATAATAGCTTATTTAAGAAATTCTCGAGAGATAAAAGCTTCCCTAAATTATATATTCTTATATAATTGCTCGTTCTTAATTCGGTATCATCGATTAAAAGGGCCTGTAGCTCAGTTGGTTAGAGCAGTGGACTCATAATCCATTGGTCGTAGGTTCGAGTCCTACCGGGCCCACCAGACATGAATGCTTTAAAATCAATATTTTTAGGGCATTTATATTTTTTAAACTACTTTAAATAAATTAATTTATATAATACAAAAGCTAGAATTCCACCAATACACTGAGCAATACAAAATAAAAAAACATTTTCTGGACTTATGCCCGCAAAAGTGTCAGAAAACATTCTACTTATTGATGCTGCCGGGTTTGCAAATGATGTCGAAGATGTAAACCAATACGCTGCTCCAATATATGCTGCAACTGATGAGGCTGTATTCTTAGAAGATGAAATCAAGATAACTAAAACCAATCCGAATGTTGCAAAAATTTCGCTTACAAAAATATTTGCCCCCGATCTTTGGTTAACTGAAAATTGAATTACGTCCAGGCCAAATAAATAGTTTATTAATAAAACTCCAAATATTGCTCCAGCTATTTGTAAAAAAGCATAAATAATTAGATCTTTAAAAGATAATTTGCCATTTAAAAACATTACCATTGAAACGACAGGATTGAAGTTAGCGCTATATTTTTCAAAAGTAATAATCAAAAAATATAGTGCAAAAACTGTAGCTATTGTATTGACCAAAAGAATAACCCCATCATTATTAGGGCTTAAGTTTTGACCCATGATCCCAGATCCAACTACTGCAGCAAATAAAAATCCTGTACCAATAAACTCAGAAATATATTTTTGTATGTTCATGATTTACGTACTTTATAATAAATAAATTTATAAACTAACACCTAATTGTGACATTATTTTCACAAAATCAAGATATAAGATAAATATGCAAAGAAGATCCTTTCTAAAATTTTTTACTTTCTTATTAACTTTTTTTAGTTTTAAGCTAAGTTCAAGCAATAACAAAGAAAAAATTTTATTCAATCATGGAGTTGCAAGTGGCGATCCTACAAATACTAACGTAATTATTTGGACGAGAATATCAAAGATCTCCAATACATCAGTAAATGTTAATTGGGAGATATCTGAT
This sequence comes from Gammaproteobacteria bacterium, assembly GCA_965656035.1. Taxonomy (GTDB): domain Bacteria; phylum Pseudomonadota; class Gammaproteobacteria; order Magnimaribacterales; family D2472; genus SCGC-AAA076-P13. The sequence goes on from CBFHIO010000018.1 coordinate 13,400, forward strand.
AACAAAAACTTTAAAAAAATTATATCTTCAGGAAAAACAAAAGCTTCAGCTCATAAAGATTTTACTATAAAGGTAGATGCAAGAATTCCAGAAAAATACAATGGCTCTCAAATTTTTTATAGATTCGTATGTAATAATTACTTCTCTCCTGTTGGTTCTACCATTACCCTACCTATCGATAACCCAGATCTTTTTAATATAGCATTTTGCAGTTGCTCTAATTATCCTGCTGGATTTTTTAATGCTTATAAGGAAATGGCTAAAAACAAAGATATTGATCTTGTTCTTCATTTAGGTGACTACTTATATGAATACGATAAAGATGGTTATGCATCTGAAAACTCAAATGAATTAAATAGAGTTAGTATTCCATCAGATGAAATAATTTCTCTTAACGATTACAGGCTTAGGCATGCACAATACAAAACAGACCAAGATCTTCAGTTACTGCATAAAAACAAACCAATGATTGTTGTTTGGGATGATCATGAGTTTACCAACGACACATGGAAAAGCGGTGCTCAAAATCATTCAAGAGATGAAGGAAATTTTCTTAGTAGAAAGATAAACGCCTTAAAAGCATATTATGAGTGGATGCCGATAAGAGAAAGTAGTAATAAAACAAATATTTGGAGAAGTTTTGAAGTAGGAAATTTATTTCAATTGTTAATGTTGGATACAAGACTGATATCCAGAGATAAACAACTGGATATAAATGATTTTTATACAGACGGTGTATTTGACTATGAATCTTATAAAAAGGCTCTAAAAAAGCCAAGAAAGCTTTTAGGCAATAAACAATTTAGTTGGATCAAAAATACACTTGATAAGAAGTACAAGTGGTCAATATTTGGTCAGCAAATATTAATTGGACCACAATATTTGCCTGATGCACTTAAAAAAATTGATAAATCATTAATTCCTGAATATATGCACATATATCTTCAACTGGCTGGAAAAAAATTACCATGGAATACTGATCAATGGGATGGGTATCCAAAAGAAAGAGAAAAATTTTATAAAATAATTCAGAACTCACAATCAAATATTATTTTAGCTGGCGATACGCACTCATCTTGGTTATCTAATTTATATGACGCCAAAGAAAATTTTATAGGCATTGAGATAGGAGCACCGTCAATATCATCACCAAATGGGGTTGATTTATTTGGAGACTATGCCAACCAAATCGATAATCAATATCTGGACGAAAACGATAATTTAATTTACACAAACAGTTCTTTTAAAGGTTATGCTCTGTTGTCACTAAATAAAGAAAGTGCAAGAGTTGTTTATAAATACGTTTCAACAGTAAAATCAGTTGATTATAAAAATATTGAATCCCCCGCTTTTGATATTCAGCATAATCAACCTATCAAAATTAATGCTTAGCTAAAAAATTATTTTAGTAACAATTAAGTCCAAAAAATTTGCTTTGATTTACATTATCTTAATTAGGATTTAACAAAAGTTTTGTTTAATCTGCGCAATTTCTAATAATTTTTGGAGAGAAATTATGAGATTTTCGCTAGATGTAACTAGTTTTTTGATTATGTCATGCTATGGATTTCTAATTTTAAAATTTATAAACCTTTAGAAAAGTTTATTAAATTTTACATAAATGTAATTAGGATGAAATATTCCTGAAATAAAATATTGACATGATAAAGTACAAATCAATATTTCTTTCCGATATTCATCTTGGCTCCAAAGGCTGTCAGGCCAAATCGTTATATAACTTTTTAAAAAAGCATGAATGTGAAAATCTTTTTTTAGTTGGAGATATCATTGACTGCTGGAGGTTAAAATCTAAGCTTTATTGGCCCCAAGAACATGTAGATGTAATTAGAAATATATTATCTATGTCAAAAAATGGTACTAAAGTAAAATACATTACTGGAAATCATGACGATCTTTTGAGGCTTTATCAGCCGCTAAATCTTGGCAATATAGAACTTACAGAAGAGTGTGAGTATGTTTCAGTTAAGGGTAAAAAACTTTTAGTTATTCATGGAGATCAGTTTGATATGGTTACAAGGTATGGTCGTCATCTATCAATACTCGGAGATAAAATTTACACCCTTTTATTGTCGCTCAATAAAATACTTAACTATTTTCGAGCAAGACTGGGTTATGGGCACTGGTCTTTATCTAAATATTTGAAAGATAAAGCAAAACAATTAGTCAACAAAGCCTCAGATTATGAAGAAAGTTTAGTAAAAGAGTGTAATGCTAGAGGTTATGATGGAATAGTTTGTGGCCATATCCACAAAGCAGAAATTAAATCAATGGACGGCATAGATTATTTCAATACCGGTGATTGGGTTGAGTCTGTAACTGCTTTAGTTG
>CBFHIO010000019.1:0-15431 GCA_965656035.1 Gammaproteobacteria bacterium
TCCTATATCGCTCAATGCTCCTGCAAAACCCATACCATGAAGTAAGCCAAATCTAAAAGCCGTTAACCAGGGTGTTTTAAGCTATTTAGCACTATCATTAATTTCTATCGCTAAAAAAACTAATGTTAGTGCAATAAGAGCCTCTACTGTCCCTTGCGGCAGATTAATCATGTCGTATAAAGAAAGTCCTAATGTAAAACTGTGCGCGACAGTAAAAGCAGTTATAGTTTTTATAATATTTACCAGGCCACTAATACAAAATAATAAACCGAAGATAAACAAAATATGATCAAGACCGTCAAATAAATGACCAACACCAAGATATAAATATGCTGTTGGATAATATTGCTCAACTAATGGGATTTCTATTTTATTTCTTTGAACATTAACCAACCCCTCAAAAGTATCTTCTTGAAAATTTATGGTTACTAATGCATCAGTTAAGACACTTAGGTTAACAATTTCTATAAATCTGCCTTTAATAGACTCGTTACATTCAAGAGAAATTTTTTCGATAATATACTTCCCTTGAACAAATGGGTCTGAGCCTGTTGTAGTGCATATATTTGGAAATATTACATCAGCTCTTTTTCCTATATTTTTAACCGGATACATCCAAGTAGCATCATAAGAGTTTTGCTTATCATCAGACTGATTAATAATTAAATGAGCTGGATTAAATTCATGTGATAAAAGATTTAATGAGGATATTAATAAAAAAAATGATAGTAATTGTCTCATTAAAATTTAAGATCTGGATTAATGTAGATTGTATATTCAGACCTAATCTTATTTAAAAATTGATTAACAGCATCCTCTCTTTTCATTTGAAAAAAATCAACTTCAACTTGTCTTAACACGTCTTCAATTTCAGGAGTATAGCCAGGATTAATTGAGTTTATATTAACAATATGATGACCGTATGAAGATTCAAATGGACCAACCCATTGATTCATACTAGCAACCAATAGCTTGTCACTAAAAGTTTTACCAAAATTACTACTTATATTTCTTAAAGGTTCATTTGCAAAAGCCTTACCTAAATAAAAAGGATCTGATTTAATTTCTTTGTTATCCTGCAGGCTGATTAATGCTTCTTGAGATCTTTTGAGTGAATTGTTATTTTTTGAAAAATATAAATGCGTGAATGTGAATGACGGTTCAACAAAATACTTTTCTTTATTATTTTCATAATATTCATTTAACTCTTGTACTGAAGGAATCTCAGGAACTGACTCCTCTTTTAAAAATGAAATCTTTTGAGCAAGCCTTCTTTTTATAATCGTATCTTCTTGGTCTAAACCCAACAAAAGAGCTTCTCTATATAAAATCTCTTCATCAATTAAATTATTTATTATTCTTGCTAATTCGTCATCTGTTGGATCTCTTCCAACTTGAGACTTCCATGCATTGATTAAGCTTAGAATTTCTTGATCAGAAATAAATATATTTTTATTTTCATCTGCATTTATGGTTGTATCAATTACATACAGGAAAATACCAATAACAAAAAATATTAATATCTTGTATTTCAATTTATTATTTAGTTAGTAGATTTAAGTACTTAAATTTATCATCCTTACTGTTCCTCCAAGAGGAACAACATCAATATCACTTGCTGGTGGGATATACCATATAGGTGACGACCATGCCCTTTCTTGAATAGTATCATGCAAATCTTCACGTGGTTTAAAGCCTCTACTTATGGCATCCCAAGTACTCCACCTACAGGTAGGATTTTCTAAAACTCTTGCATAATAAAAAGATTTAGTTTCAATATCAAAGTCTGGATCAACCCAGCTTCCTTTTAGTTCTGCTGAACCAGTATTTTGAGTGATCGAGCAGTCATTAATATTAACTTTTGCTCCGTTATCAGGACATCTGTTAGTTAAAGGATCGACCTGAAGGTCGTCGGAGCAAATAACATCAAAAACCTTTTCATGAGTTCTTCCCGAATCATCAACCCAACCTTTTATTATCTGAACTCTTTGAAGAGGTGCTCCATTTTTATCTCTTTGCGCCCAAACTATAAACTCTGGAGCTTTTTTACCATCACCCACAAGATCAGAACCCATAGTGACTCCTTTTTGATATGCTTTACTTACCAACATTTCAGAATTTAAATCTATTTCTGACAAGTCATAGCCTGCAAAAAAACGAACTGCAATACGAGTACCAGTTGTTGCAAAAGTTTCTTTTCTTTTAAATGCTTTAAATATCGAATCTCTAGTATTTTCTTCAGCCCAAACAGCAGCTAAACCAGAAGCACCCCACTGAGTAAAACCAGTATTTGCATACTCTCCCTGTTCTAAGCTAACAGTACTCCTTGGTTGGTTAAATGCTCTCATATAGTCATTTAATCTTTCAATATTTTCTTCAGCAAGAGGAACAGAACCCCTGTTTTCAGGATCACCATCTAAAATACCAACCTTAGACCAATAATTTGATTCGTCAAAGGCTCCAGCACCAGTATGCGTATCTGAAGAACCAATGAGACCAAATTTATAGGGATTGCCTTGCTTGGTAAATTCTAATGTTAATCCATTTAAATAAGCCTCTCTAACGTAACTTCCTGATGGTCTGCTATAAGTTGGCGGCCTACTTCCTACTCTTATATCAGTAATTTCAAAATCAGCCCATTCGTCATCTGGTGAAAGTAATGGATGTGTTTCTGAGGTGCCTTTAACTTGAGTTACCTCAACTATAGGTTCATTACGCATTCTTTTTTCTGCATAGTCTTTATTAATTGGTTCAGCATAAAAAGTCTCCATTTCAAACATTTGGCCATTCGATCCGTTAGAGTTATGAGGTATTGAAACAGTATCAACGCCTTTATCACGTAATTTATCTTGCCATGTCCATAAATCCTCTGGATTGATTGAATCCATTCTTGTCCAAGGTCTGATAGGAGCCTTTGATGAGTTAAAAATAACGTTTCTGTGTAAATTACCACCCTCAGCATTAGTTGAAGTTGTGAATTCATATCCAATGAAAGTTGTAAAATGACCAGGATCATTATGTTCATTAGCTGCTCTAACAACATCTTCCCAAGCAGATTTATGAATATCATAATCAAATGCCTTTAAAGCTTTTTGCGTATTTTTAGTTAGCCAAGCTTTTAGGGTATTGGGATGGAAATTTCCATGAGTTGCAGCGATAGTACCCCCAAGAATTGTACTAAATAAAGCCGATCTTTGACCTGAAGATTCAACTGTTAAATTATCATCTACATTTAAATTATGAAAAGGTGTGGCTAAATCATTTTGAGAAATATCAGTGGATGTATCTGCCCAAGCATTAATCATACCCATGAAAAAACCATGATCAGTAACGGAATAAAAATCTAAGGGTTCTTGTAATTTCATTTCATATCCCATTGGATGCCTGATGCCCTCTCCTTTTGCATACCTATAGGCATCATTTGGGGTAGCAGTAACACCAAAAATATAAGCGTCAAAGGAATACTTTGTGTGAACATGCAGGTCTCCATAATATGGATTTCTATCTTTATTTGGTTTAGGTTTTGGTTGTGTTGCCTCTTTTTTATCTACAGAAAAATCAACTATTTTTGTAGCACTATCAGACCTCATCATATCTAAAAGGGTTAATATCGGTCGACTATCAGTCACTGAAGTCCACAAACCTATTAATAAAGCTATGTATATCAAAGGCAGTGCTATTAAAAACTTTATTAGTAATGATTTCATCTTAAGTTTCCCCATTTGATTTAGTTAGATTAAAACAATTACTGCAATTCTAGTCAATTATCAATTTTTGCAAATAACTTATGCTTAAAATAACAATGTATGAATATAATATGATCCTGCGCCTGTAGCTCAGCTGGATAGAGTACTTGGCTTCGAACCAAGGGGTCGGGAGTTCGAGTCTTCCCGGGCGCACCATATACTTAAAATCTATTTCTGTTTTTCAATCCACTCAGCATAACCGCCAAGGTTAAAAACTTTTTTATAGCCTTCTTTTTGTAATTTATGACCTACAAGCGCTGATCTAATACCTGCAGCACAATAAACCAGTATAAAAGTTTCCTCTTTATCATTTATATGGTTATCAATTAATGAACGATTAAAATAGGTATCAATAGTGCTTTTTGGAATATTGACAGCATTATTAATCAACCCTGTTGCTTTGATTTCATTAATTTCTCTAACATCTATTATTAAAGTATTTTTTTCTAAAATAATATTACTTGCTTCTTCAAAAGATAATCTTGGAACGGCGTCATTAGCTTCTTGAAAAAATTTCTGAATGTCTATTTCGTTCACAGCTAAGCCTTAGTATTGACAGAGTTAACATACCCTTTTTTGTTAGAATTAGAAAGATAGATTCCAATTAGAACAACAAAACATCCAATTATGATTGTAGTGGTGATAACTTCATCTAAAAATATAGCACCCCATATAATGCCAAAAACTGGCAGAAAATAGGCAACGGTTGAGGTTTTTACAGCACCGATCTTGTCTATTAACTTGACATATCCAATAAATCCTAAGCCAGTAGAAATTGCGCCTAACCATACAGCTGATGTTATTGCTGCAGTCGATGGCATTAATTCAGGAAGATTAAAAATAGTAACAGGCAACATGATTACCGCACTGAATATAATTGACCATCCTATTAAGACCATCTTATTAGAATTCAAAGAATTTTTTTGAATATAGACTGTAGAAAAGGAATAGAAACAGGCTGCTAACAAGGCGGATAAACTAGAAATAAGAGTTGTGCTTGAATTTTGAGGATTAACTAAAATAAATACCCCAATAAAACCAACTATTAATCCACAAAGTTGCTTAAGAGTAACGTTCTCACCTATCCAAATATATGCAAACATCATAGTATTAAATGCAGTTGTTGCATTTAATATTGCCAATATATTTGAATCTGCCCCAAAACTGGCATAAGAAAAAAGAGTAAAAGGGATAGCATTATTCATGATTGCTAAAACTAGCACTTGTCTCCATATTGGCTTAAGCAGATGAAGATATTTGCTTCTTAAAAGAATAGGCAAAAAAATTATTGAGGCTATAAGTAGTCTTGCATTTACAAGAGCCACTGGACCAAATTCAGGAGTTGCAACCTTAATAAACATAAAAGCACTTCCCCATAGTGCTCCTAAAAAAGTTAATAGTGCCCAGTACCTTATTTCCATATTAAAAAAATAAAAAAACCCCCAAGAGAACTTGGGGGTTACAAAAAAATCTAGTTTAACTGCAACTGCAGTTCAGAACTAGTCGAAAACTTACAGATTACCTCGTGTCAAAAGGTGAATCCTCCGCTTCCTGTTATTAAATAAATACTAATAGGACCACCTCCATGTTCAGGGTAATAATAAAAATGCTAAATAGTCCCCTTAAAAAACTATTTAACAAGACACCCTCTTAAATTATATACAGAATGGAAACAAAATAAAGAGGTTTTAAATTGTTAAAAACTAAATTCTAACTGAGCTTTGGGGTACATGAAATAGGATGTTTGTAGATTATTATAGACATGAAAATCTATATAAGCATTTAATGCTTGAATATCATTACTAAAGTATTCAAAAGCGAGTGTTTTTTTAGCTGCGTCCTTATCCTCAGCGGTTATATACTTTTCAACAATAGGATCAAATTCTTTTATTTTAACTACGTTATTCATAATAATTTAATTTTACTGTATAAATATACAGTAATCAACAAATATAACTAATTATCATCAACAACTGGTAGGAGTCTTTTTTTTCTAAGCAAGTTAAACAATATCATTAAGAAGGTTACAAAACATAGAGTACCTAGAACGTCACCAACAAAAAACCTTGCTATAACAAGGACATCAATAGTTATATTGTTTAATAAAGAAAAGACAAGATTAGTAAAAATAGCATTAAGTAATGCGGATAGTATAGTTACATAAATTAAAAATTGATAATTAGCAAAATTAATTTTTTTTACTATTGAATATGAAAAAGTTGAGACCTTTGACCACTTTAGAGTTTCAACAGCAACAACCACTGATAAAAGAGAGAACAAGCTACCAATTGACGTAAACGAGATATACTCATCTGGCCACATAAAATTAGGTCCAATAGTGTCAGCTAAATATAAGGCTGGCAAAGAGCGAGCACCAAAAAAACAGTAAAATATTACCTTACAGCCATGTGGCAAAAAAATAATACTTCCCACCCAGCCTTTATCAGGTGTTGAAAATGCAATATTGGACCACAACGCATAAACAAGCATTGATCCAATAAATACTGAAAGTGTTACTTGAAAAAAGTATTTCATTAAATTAAATCAAGTTATTTGACGATTTGGAGGTTTTTTATGAATAATCTTGAAAATATATGCATCCACGAGATAAAAATTACTGATCCAAGAATATCGCCAATAAAAAATCTAACAATAACTGAAACATTTATAGAAATTTGATTCATAATAGATAGAACTAAATTTGTAAAGATACCATTAAATAAAGCTGATAAAACAATAACAAATATAATAAATTTAAAATTTTTAAAAGTTAATTTTTTACCTATTTTTAAATAGTCATCTGTTCCTATTTTTAATGAAATTAAAATATAAACAGACATGTATACACAAAGCAATGAAGAAATACTTGCAGTCCAAAGATAAATTAAGTCAGAGTTTGGAAATTCAAGATACTGACCTGTAAATTCTGCAAGGAAAAGCGCAGGCATCGCCCTAATGCCAAAAAAAGTTATAAAAACTACCTTACAACCGTGTGGTAAATATGCCAAACTGCCAATCCATCCAGTCTCAGGATTTTGAAAAGTTAAGCTACCCCAAAATGAAAATACAATCAAAGTAATAAAATATACAGCTAATGAAATCTGTATAAATTGATTCATTATTTTTGAATTAAGCTATGGCTAGAGAGATATAGAATTCTCGTTTATCAGAATCTGATTGAACAAGAACCACCATCTCTTTATTCTCGAATGCTTTAATAGCCTTATAGACTGTTGATCTTGAGAAACCTGAGGCATTGATTACATCTGAGATGTTGCATCGGCCATTTTTATGAATCTGATTAGCAATAGTGTAATAAATCTTTTTTTCTGTTTCGTTAAAAGATGAAAGATTTAAATCACGATCGAGGTTTTCTAACATCTGAAAGATGCTAGATATTTGTTGCATGTAATTATTAGACATGTATAAATATTACACTTAATTAATAAATGTGACAAATAGTGGAACAAATGGCGGAGAGACGGGGATTCGAACCCCGGAACCAGTTGCCCAGTTACTACCTTTCCAAGGTAGCGCAATCGACCACTCTGCCATCTCTCCGAAAAAATTATTCTACAATAATTTAAAAAGATTTTTTATTGATTAAAGGCTCTAAAATTTTTAAAAAATAAAGATTTTTTTGATGACCGTATTGGATTGATATCAATCCCCCCACGTCTTAGAAATCTTCCGCAGACCTCAAAATCATCATTGGGATATTTTTTAGATAGTTTATAAAAAATATTTTCAATGCATTGCTCATGGAATTCACCGCTTTCTTTAAATGATGTCAATAGTTTCCTTAGCCAAATCGTTTCAATTTTTACAGAAGTCAAAATGTAAATTTTTGCAAAATCAGGCTGCGAAGTTACCGGACAAATTGAACGAAAGCCATCAAAACAAATAGGATAATTAGGTTTTGTATATTTCCTTGATGTGATGTTTAAATTTAAAGATTTAGGTTCGACTTCAAAGCTTTTAATAAATCTTATGTCTATATTTGATGAAGATACTTTTAACAAATCTTTTTGAATTTTCTCTAAAACATCTTTATCACTAGTAAAGGATTTTTTATAAAAAGAGTTTAAATAAAGCTTAAGTGACTTAGATTCAATTATAAACTCTGATGTAACTGGAATCTTTATCTCCAATACTTTTAAAGTTGGCTGTTTATTAACATCTAAGTAACTAAATTCATAAGCGTTCCAAAAATCAAAACCATAACTTTCTGAACTTCTAATTCTTTTTATGGGATCAAGAATTTTGTAACCAGTTTGCGGTTTGGAATCATTTTTTCCAAGATATTTAGTTTTCATTGTCTAATACCCGTACCTTTTTTTAGAAAATATAAACATGCTAGTGTTAACGAGCATATAAAAAATATGATCATACCAAGAGAAAAAGAGATAGACACATCACTCACACCTAGCATGCCTTCTCTAAAGGTATTTACTACATAAAGCATTGGATTAGCCATAGAGATTGACCTCCATATATCAGGAAGTATATTTATGGAATAAAAAACACCACCTAAATATATTAATGGTGTAAGTATAAAAGTTGGAATTATAGAGATATCATCAAAACTATCTGCAAAAACTGCATTTATAAAACCCATCAAAGAGAACAAAATAGAGGTTAAAAATAATACTGTTATTGTTAACAAAGGGTTTGCAACAGTAAAATCTGGATAAAACAATAAACTTACCCCAAATACAATTATTCCAATTAACACTCCTCTGCATACTCCTCCTAGAACAAACCCAAGAAGAATAGCCCAGTTAGGCATGGGTGATATTAAAAGCTCTTCAATTGATTTTTGAAACTTAACAGAATAAAAGGATGACACTACATTGTTATAGGAATTTGTTATAACTGAAAGCATAATTAATCCTGGTATCATGTACTGAATGTAATCAAAGCCGTCCATCGAACCAATTCTTGGTCCAATTAAGGAACCAAATATTACAAAATACAGAGACATCGTCACCGCTGGAGGAACAAGAGTTTGAATCCATATTCTCAAGAATCTTCTTACCTCTTTTACTGTTAAAGTCAATAGAGATATTGACACATTAAAACTACTCTTCATTTGAATTAACCATTTCTATAAATAATTCCTCAAGCCTATTTGCTTCATTTCTCATTGATTTTATTTTTATATCTAATTTTGTAAGTTCAGAAAAAAGAGCATTGATTGATCTATCTTTATTCACAGCAGCAATAAGTGTTAAAGGATCCTCCAGTTTTAATGGAAAGCCCTCAATTGATGGAGCTTCATCTAGCGGTTGATGTAAATCAAGAACAAAACCTTGAACATTCAAGGTTCCTAACAAGTCTTTCATGCTTGTATTCGTAACTATGGTGCCTTTATCTATAATTCCAATGTTTCTACATAACTGCTCTGCCTCTTCAAGGTAATGTGTTGTTAGAATAATAGTTGTTCCATTTTTATTAATTTCTTTTAAAAAGGACCACATCTCTCTTCTAAGTTCAATATCCACACCTGCTGTAGGTTCATCTAAAATTAAAAGTTTTGGTTCATGAATCAAGGCTTTTGCAATCATTAATCTTCTTTTATATCCTCCGGACAATGTTCTAGCTTGAACATTTCGTCTATCCCATAAACCTAATCTTTTTAATATATTTTCAACTCTTGGCATGGCAATGGATTTAGAAATTCCATAGAATCCAGCCTGAGTTACAACTATATCGAGAACCTTTTCAAACTGTGAAAAATTAATTTCTTGAGATACAACTCCAAGCAAAGATTTTGCACTGTTTAAATCTTTATCTATATCTTTACCAAAAACTGAAACTGTTCCTCCAGTCTTTGTAACAAGAGACCCAATAATCCCGATGGTTGAAGATTTACCAGCACCATTAGGACCAAGTAAAGCATAAAAATCACCTTTTTCAACTTTCAGATCAATACCTTTTAAAGCTACGACATTGTTATCGTATACTTTTTGAAGGTTATTTATCTCAAGTGCGTACTCAGTCATTTTTTAAATCTTTATTATCAACCAATGCGTAGCTTAAAATTAATCCAACTAGTATTCCAAGCCACATATATTCACCACCAAAAGCAATTAAGACAGCTGTTACAAGAGAGACTGCCCTTTCAGAATTCTTTATTGCTAATGACATTGCAATGTACGAGCATGCAAGGCCGGTTAGAATAAGTGTCACTCCAAGAGCAACTATCATTAGAGGCTCCATAATATCTATAAATGGAACTACAAAAAATAAAAATGGAATTCCCATTAAATAATAAGAATGAATGCCATCAAATAATGATCCCATCGCTTCTTTCCCTTGCTTCCATCGTTCAACAACAACCACATGCACGCCAGTCCATAAGGCTCCTTGGGTAGGAAAAAATGGATTAATGACAGCTCCAAGTGCATTTCTGATACCCACACTATTGTGTGATCTATTTATATCAATATTAATAATCTCATCGGGTCTTTTTTCTTGACCTTCTCTAATAACTTCTATGCCTGTAACAAAATCACCAAATAAAAGTAAATATCCAATAATTACTAATGGCAGAACCTCTAAATACATTTCGCTTGGTGGAAAACCAATTGACAGAGGTGAGGTTTGTGAATACACATCACCAATAGCAGGCACAGCAAAACCTAATTCAATACTCCAACTAATTTCGCCAGTAATATAACCCACAATAGCAGCCACGATAAAACCGGGCAGCAAACCCATTGATCCAATTAAAGCTAAAATCTTATTATTTTGTGCCAACCTTTTAAAAGGCTCTGAAAAAGTGGTAACAGTACATAAAAGCAATGCTGAAATCATTGATAACGGAGCATTACCAATATAACGATCGAAATCACTAAAAAAGATCTGATAAAAAGCTGCCAAAGCAGCACCTAATATAATTCCTGATTTTAGACCGTTAGGAACTTTTTCTACAATTATCTTACCTATACCTGTTACACCTAAAACTAAAACAAGAAGAGTAAATTCTATTGCCATTGCTGACATATAATGAAATGTTTCAATTCTATAAACTCCATCAAACATGCCTTTAGTCATAAAGAATCCTATAACTAACGGTAAAGCTGGAGTAATCCATCCTGGTGCCATTGGTTCACCAAAGATTATTGGACCAGAAGTAATTAAAATACTTGCTATGAAACAGGCAGCAATTGCCTCATTTAAAGACAAGCCCAAAGCCATCCCAACAGGAGCAGCAGCAAGCGCAGTTGCACCTGAAATAACTAGTCCTTGAAGAAATTCTGCAGTTAATAGTTTTGTATGTATAAAAGGGATCCTTAATGTAAATGGGCCCCATTTTATTCCGTTATTATTCATATTTTCTCCCTAAAATTATTTTGATAGTTCTGCCATTCCTTCTTCTAAGCCCTTGAGTGTTAAAGGATACATTCTGTTATCAAATAAATCTCTTAAAATACAAACTGAAGAAGTGTAATCCCAGTGATCATCAGGGACTGGGTTAAGCCATGCCATATTATCAAAATGATCTGAAAGTCTTTTAATCCATACGTGTCCAGCTTCCTCATTCCAATGTTCAATACTCCCACCAGGGTTAGTAATCTCATAAGGAGCCATAGTCGCATCTCCAACTACAATAACTTTATAGTCTGAAGAATATTTATTAATCATATCTTGTACTAAAAATCTTTCTTGAGAGCGTCTTAAATTATCCTTCCAAACTGACTCATAAATACAATTATGAAAATAATAATATTCAAGATGCTTAAATTCAGTCTTGATGGCTGAAAATAATTCTTCACATAACTTAATATAGGGATCCATTGACCCACCAACGTCAAATAATACTAAAACCTTTACAGTATTTGACCTTTCAGGAACCATATTAATATCTAAATATCCAGCATTTTTAGCTGTAGACTTAATTGTTCCATCCATATCAAGTTCTAATTCGTTGCCTTGACGAGCAAATTTTCTAAGCCTTCTTAAGGCCATTTTAATATCTCGAATGCCAATAATTACAGAATCATCAAGGTTGCTGTATTGTCTTTGCTCCCAAACTTTGACAGCACTTTTTTGACCACCTTCTCCGCCGACCCTGATGCCCTCAGGATTTTGACCTCCGTGACCAAATGGAGATGTTCCATTGGTACCAACCCATTTGTTACCTCCTTCATGCCTATCTTTTTGCTCTTCTAATCTTTTTTTAAATTCTTCTAATAATTTATCTAGTCCACCTAATGATTTTATTTTCTTTAACTCTTCTGGATCTAATTCCTTTTCAAAAGCTTTTCGCAACCAATCCTCTGGGATTAACGCTTGAAAAATGTCCTCAAGCTTTTCAATACCTTTAAAGTAAATATCAAAAGCTTTATCAAATTTATCGTAATGTTTTTCATCCTTAACTAAGATTGCTCTTGATAAATAATAAAAATCATCAATATTTGCATAAACCAGTTGATTCTCAAGTGCACCTAACAAGTCTAGCAGTTCTCTCAGTGAGCAAGGCACTCCTGATGATCTAACAGTTTGAAAGAGATTGATTAACATTTATTTATTTGCAGCTTCTCTTCGTGACATGAAAGCAAGGCGCTCTAAAAGCTGAACATCTTGCTCATTTTTAAGCAGCGCTCCATACAAAGGCGGTATAGCCTTTGATGAATCTGCGTTTTTAAGAATTTCATCTGGCATATCGTCAGATAAGAGTAATTTCAGCCAATCAATTAACTCAGATGTAGATGGTTTTTTCTTTAAGCCTGGAATTTTTCTTAGATCAAAAAATATTTCCAATGCCTCACTTACAAGTTTCTTTTTAATTTTTGGGTAATGAACTGAGACAATTTTATTCATCGTCTCTCTATCTGGAAATTGGATGTAGTGGAAAAAACATCTTCGTAAAAAAGCATCAGGTAATTCTTTTTCATTATTAGAAGTCATTACGATTAATGGCCTATGTTTAGCTTTAATTGTTTCACCGGTTTCATAACAAAAGAATTCCATCCTATCAATCTCTTGAAGTAAATCATTAGGAAATTCAATATCTGCTTTATCTATTTCATCTATTAATAAAACAACCTGTTTTTCAGAAGTAAATGCCTCCCATAACTTTCCTTTTTTTATGTAATTTTTTATATC
The DNA here is from genome assembly GCA_965656035.1 of Gammaproteobacteria bacterium. Lineage (GTDB taxonomy): Bacteria > Pseudomonadota > Gammaproteobacteria > Magnimaribacterales > D2472 > SCGC-AAA076-P13. Next base: position 12,861 of record CBFHIO010000019.1, read on the forward strand.
CTTTACTCTTTCATCACCTAGTTGAGAGTCACGCAACCTTGTAACAGCATCATATTCATATAAACCCTGTGATGCCTTTGTGGTTGATTTGATATGCCATTCTATAAGCTCCATATCTAATGCTTTAGCAACTTCAACAGCTAATAAAGTTTTACCTGTTCCAGGTTCACCTTTTATTAATAATGGTCTTTCAAGTGCCATTGAGGCATTGACAGCCATGCTCAAATCTTCAGTTGCAATATAATTTTTAGTTCCCTTGAATTGCATATTTATTCCTTTTGATTGGATAATTTATCTTCTGACTTTAGTATTCTAGTTAGTTGTCGACTTGAAGCAACTAAATTTTCATTTAAATCCCATATATTACAATCTTGTTCAAAATATCCTTTATTGATATCTGTAGCTTTAAAATCAGCAAACAAAATTTCAGTTGTTGGCATTTGTCTTATATGGGTTGTTAAACTGTAGGTTGGTATCCACCCTAATGGTCCATATTTATTGGATACAACAGGTGGGGCAACATCAACATAAAATGACAAAACAAATTGGTCTGGGATACCTCCCTCCATTTGCATATATGAAGAGCACCTTGCATCTGCTTCATCAGAACCAAGGTCTCTATCCCACCAGGCATGGCGCGGATGCACTCTGCAACTTAATTGATGAATAAATGATGGAGTAAATCCAGGAGAAATTTTGTCGTAATTTAAGTTTTTGTATTCTTCTCTTGAGGCATCTTTTATTATTTCAGGAGGAGGTGTTTTTAAGCCATCATAACCTTTCATATGTTCAAAATCCGAGCATATAGCATTAAACACGGTACATATTTTGTTATCTTGAATAAGCTTTACCATGCCTGATGAGCTACCTCTTGATACTTTAAACACTTCAACTTGTAAAATTATATCTTTCGCTTCTATTCTTTCTAGATACTGAATAGATGAGCTAATTGCTACTGAGTGAGGAACTGATAATATTAATGCTTTATGCATAAGAGCATTTAAGTATCCTCCGTGAGGCGTTTTGCCAACAAAATACCTAGAGTCAGGATTGATTCTAAAAGTTTTATCAGAAATAGTTTCTAGCGACAAAGCGTTTTGAAATTGATCAAATTGATTCATGATTCACCAATTTTAGTTCATAATTCATTTTTATAGAAATTATCTAAACCTATGAATAATTTATTTGACATAGCCTGTAATTTTTCAAGCGATCGTTTCGATAAAGATTTACATAAGGTTATCGAAAGAGCAAAAAATAATAAAGTCACCAAATTTCTAGTAGTCTCTGCCACACTAAAAGACGTAGAAAAAGTTCACAGCATATTTCAGCAAAACTCAGATTCATGTTTTTTTACCATTGGTGTTCACCCTCATCATGCAAATGAATACAATTCAACTTCCTCAATAAGAATGATGCAACTTATAAAAGAATTTAAGCCTCATAGTGTAGGTGAAACTGGATTAGATTTTTTTAGAAATATATCAACTTATGAGGAGCAACTTTTTGCTTTTGAGGAGCAGATTAATATATCAATAAAAACCGGCCTACCTTTATTTCTTCATCAAAGAGATGCTCATAATGATTTTATGAAGATAATTTCAAAATATAAAAACGATATCCCTAAGGCAGTTGTTCATTGCTTTACAGGAACTCAAAATGAATTAGACGATTATTTAGAAATGGGATTTCATATTGGTTTAACTGGTTGGATATGCGATGAGAGGAGAAATGTTGAATTGCGGAAATCATTAATAAATATTCCAATAGATAGATTGATGATCGAGACCGACTGTCCATATTTAATTCCAAGAAATCTTAGCAATAAACCAAAAAATAATAGAAACGAGCCTTCCTATCTTCCCCATATTGCCTCTGAGATAGCTGATCTTATTGAAGTCAATTTAGAAGAGCTAGCAAAAACAACTTTTGAAAATAGTATTAATTTTTTTAAATAAAAGAATTTCTATCTAATTTAAATTCCTTACATACTTCATCAATATCAGAACCTATCTGTCTAGAGTTATGCTTTATTGTTGATTTATCATTAGAAAATCTAGGTGCAGGTGCGGGTTGTTTAAAGCCATCTACCTCTACAAAAGCATGGCGAGCAATATTGTGAGGATTTTCTTTTGCTTCATCCATATTTAGTATTGGCGTAACACAGCCATCGGTATCAGAAAAAATATTTTCCCAGTGGCTTCTTGGTTTTGTTTTAATTTTACCTGCAATTAATTCTTTTAATTCACTCCAAGTCTCTTGTTTCATTTGGTCTTTAAACTTCGGATCATCTAATTCAAGTCTCTCTAGTAAAATAGAATAAAATTTAGGCTCTATTGAACCAACAGCGAGATATTTGTTATCAGAACACTCATAGGTGTTATAAAAATGTGCTCCTCCATCAAGTAAATTAGATTCTCTTTCGTTTTTCCAATAGCCCATCTCTTTTAATGAATAAAAAAAACTCATCAGAGACAAGCTGCCATCAATCATAGCTGAGTCTATAACCTGCCCTTTTCCAGTTTTTATAGATTTAGTGTAAGCAGCGAGCATACCCATTGCCAGCATCAT
>CBFHIO010000020.1:0-15096 GCA_965656035.1 Gammaproteobacteria bacterium
TAATCATTATTGCCGGCCCCCATACCTCAAACTGGGATGGTGTTTTTGGATTTGCTGCAATTCTAGGTTTAGATGCTAAGATAGCTTTCTTTGGAAAGCATAGCCTTTTTAAAAAACCAGTCCTGGGATCTTTTTTAAAATATATGGGAGGCATTCCGGTAGACAAATCAAGGCCTGGCCAGGGACTAACTGAAGTTGCTGTAAATAATATGAAAAAACTTAACGGATCTATAATTGCGATGTCACCCGAGGGGACTAGAGCGAAAACTGAAAAATTTAAATCAGGCTTTCTCAGAATAGCTAAAGCAGTTGATGGTAAAATTTTTCTTGGCGCATTTGATTTTGGCAAAAAAAGAATTTTTCTAGATAAATTTTATACACCTTCTGGAGACATTGAGAAAGATTTGGCCTGGGTTAAGAATTATTTTCTACAATACCAAGCGAAACGCCCTGAAAATTATTAAAAATAATATGACTCAAAAGCTAGTTACATTAGATACCAAAGATGACATTTCAATCATTACTCTTGATGACGGCAAGGCAAATGTCTTTTCCTCAATAATGATTGAAGATTTTAATAAATGCCTAGATCAAGTTCCTACAGACAATGGAGCATTAATAATTAAGGGCAGAGATGGAATTCTTTCTGGAGGCTTTGATTTAAAAATAATTTCATCAGGTGACATGAAAGCAATTCATGAGATGACATCATCTGGTTTTAGGCTTTTGTCTAGAATTTTGTCATTTCCAAGACCTGTCATAGCTGCGTGTAATGGACATGCAATCGCCTTAGGAACTTTTATGCTTTGTTGCTGCGATTATAGAATTGGTGCAAAAGGAGATTATATGATTGGGGCCAATGAAATGAGAACCAATATGGTAATTCCAATACCCATTCTTGAGCTGATTAAATTTAGGGTTTCACAAAGACATAAATATAGAGCAATTTTAGGCGCAGAAATGTACTCTATTGATGCAGCTGTTGAGGCTGGTCTTATGGATAAAGCCGTAGCGAAAGAAAAGTTAATGGAGGAAGCTCTTCTTAAAGCAGAGGACTTATCTACCATGGGTCATCCAAGCTATAGTTTAACTAAAGAGCTTCTCATAAATGATGTTGTTACAAAAATAAACAACGCTCTAGATGAGATAGACGCTGCTTCATAAAAATATATAGACAGTGAATCAAAACCATAATTTAAAAGTAACCAAATTAACAAAAAATCCCTCAAACAAACTGATAGAAAATTTATATTACCTGAATCAGGAAAACACACCTGAAGTTGGATCTATTGAGAATATCGAATCTTTTAGCAAACTCTTTGAATTAAGCACAACTAGCTTACTAGTAGAACTTAAGGGTCAAATAATTGGCTTTATTATTTGTTTTAGAGAAAACTCAATTTATGCTTCTGAAAACTATAAGTTCTTTAATAACAACAAAGATAAATTTATTTATATAGATAGAATAGTTATTAAATCTGGTTTTCGCAGGATGGGTTTTGGTACTAAAATTTATAACCACCTTGACGCGCTTGCATCTAAAGATTTTTTACCTATATGTTGTGAGGTAAATTCTGTACCAAAAAATGAGATTTCTATAAATTTTCATATTAAGAACGGATTCACAGAAGTTGGGGAGAGAGATTTCTATAATCACTCTGTAAAATACTTTGAAAAATATATATAGTTATATTTAGGAGAAAAATTATGGCAACTTATAAATGTGACGAATGTGGAATGTCGGTGAATACATCATGCGGTGAATGTAACGAGCCTCTTGTAGACGGATATCTTGATTTAGATGATGGAAGCAAAGTTAAAATATCACAATGCAAGCAAGCTGATTGCTCTAATTATGATGGGAAAATTAAATCCCCATTGTGTTGCGGCAATGATATGACATGCCAGCTATAGTTGGCTGAAGTCTTTAAAAGTTTATTTGATAACCTAGTTTAAAAGTACTATCAAAAACTTTACTAGATGTTACTTCAATGTAAGTAGCACTTCTTTTATTTATGTTGTACAAAATATTAAAACCATATTTTTGATCAGTTTCTTCACTTAAATCGTATTCAACAACAGCTGGGCAAACTTGATTTTCAGGGCATGGCTTAATGACAACTTCAGACTCTTTAGAGTAGTCAATAAAAATTTTTCCCTCCCAGTTATTTGAATCACCAAACCTCAAGCCTCCAATAAAGTGAGCTTGAGTATCATCTTCTGAGAATGAATTAACATCTCCATCTATGGCAACGCTTTTAATACCAAGCTCCCCGAAGACATCAAAAATATTTTTGACCCCAAGATTAATGCCTTTGGCTGATATATTGCTTATCAGATCGCCAATTCCAGCATGAGCACCCAGTCTTATACCATTAATAATTCGATCGTAAGAATCATTATCAGAATCAACTCCCTCAGCCTTTCTCTCTATGATCGCATAAAGCGGTCCAGGCAAGGCAAATGAAAGCTTTGCTCCTATTCCCGTTTTATCTGATTGAATTAAATCAATACCAAGAGAGGTGTATTTAAAATTATTTGGCTCTCTGTCGAGCCGGCCCTCTTCTGACAAAGAATTAAAAGCTATAAGTAAAACCAATAAAAAATTAAGTATCTTCATACTGCAGATATTATCAGATAGGTTTTACCAATTAAACAAAAAGGATTTTATAAATCATGTTCTAACTCTTCCTTTTTTTCTAAGCCTTATTGATTGAGGGGTAACCTCAACAAGCTCGTCATCTTCAATAAACTCAAGGGCTTGTTCCAGTGTATGTTTAATATGAGGAATAAGTATTAGATTTTCATCTGTTCCCGCAGCCCTTATGTTTGTTAGTTGTTTTGCCTTGGTTGGGTTAACAGGCAAGTCATTATCTCTTGAATGGAGCCCAACAATTTGACCTACATAAACCTCTTGCCCATGACCTAAGAATAACTTTCCGCGATTTTGTAAATTAAATAATGCATACGCAAGCGTCTTTCCTGCTGTCATTGCATACATTACTCCATTAGTACGTTTTGCTATTTCGCCTGTTTTTACTGGACCATAGTGATCAAACACACTCGTCATTATTCCTGTGCCGCTAGTAATTGTTAAGAAGTGTGATCTAAATCCAATAATTCCTCTTGATGGAGCCATAAATTCAAGCTTTACCCTTCCTTTGCCATCAGGCTCCATATTTTTAAGTTCAGCCTTTCTTGGACCAAGCTCTTCAATTACAGAGCCTTGATGAATATCTTCAACATCAATAACAATTTGCTCAAAAGGCTCGTGTATTTCATCGCCAACTTCTTTTTGAATCACTTGTGGTTTCGATATAGCTAATTCAAAACCCTCTCTGCGCATTGTTTCAATTAGAACTGATAAATGTAGCTCACCACGCCCAGAGACTATAAATTTATCTGGGGTATCTCCTTGTTCAACTCTCAAAGCAACATTTGAGATTAATTCTTTTTCCAGCCTTTCCTTAATATTTCTTGAAGTAACAAATTTTCCTTCTCTTCCAGCAAAAGGAGAGTCGTTTACTTGAAAGGTCATACTTACAGTTGGCTCATCAACAGACAAGGGTGGAAGAGCTTCGACATGCATTGGATCACAAACGGTGTCAGATATATTCAGCTTATCAATACCTGTTATGCAAACTATCGATCCGGCCTCAGCACTATCAACTTCAACCCTCTCTAATCCTATATACCCCATAACTTGAAGAATTTTACCCTTCCTTGTTTTACCCTCTCTATCTATTACAGCTACCTGGTCGTTAGGTTTTACAGAGCCCTGCTTAATTCTACCTATACCAATAACTCCAACATAGTTGCTGCTATCAAGCGCACTTATTTGTAGCTGCAATGGACCGTCTTTTTTAACTTCTGGGGCTGGAACTTTATCAAGTATCATTTCTATCAGGGGGGTCATATCTTCCGTCATTTCATCAACTTCTAAGCCTGAAATGCCTTCTATTGCCGAAGCATATATAACTGGAAAGTCTAGCTGCTCATCGGTTCCACCAAGCCTGTCAAACAGATCAAAAACTTGATCTAGAACCCAGTCAGGCCTGGCATCTGGACGATCAATTTTATTAATAACAACAATCGGCTTTAAGCCCTTTTCAAAAGCTTTTTGAGTAACAAATCTTGTTTGAGGCATTGGACCATCAACAGCATCAACAAGCAGCAAGACCGAATCAACCATTGAAAGAGCTCTCTCAACTTCTCCACCAAAGTCAGCATGACCAGGAGTGTCTACAATATTGATAAGATGATCTTTCCAGTTGATTGAGGTATTTTTTGCAGTGATTGTTATCCCTCGCTCTTTTTCTTGATCATTAGAGTCCATGATTCTTTCAGAGTCCATGTTTTTTCTATCGAGAGTTCCGGACTGTTGCAGAAGTTTATCTACAAGCGTTGTTTTTCCATGATCAACATGGGCAATGATTGCAATATTTCTAAGATTATTTATGTCCATGTTAATTAGTGTTTTAAAAGACTGAGGATTATAATCTTAAAATGAAAAAAATAATGCTTTTAATTACTCTTGTTACTACTACTCAAGCATATTCAAGTTTAAAAAATGATTTAAATCAGGATATTGAATCATTAATGCTTAAAGTGATTGAGTGGCGACATGATATTCATCAATATCCAGAGCTCAGCAATAGAGAGTACAGAACCTCTAAGAAAGTTGAAGATCATTTACGCTCACTTGGTATTGAGGTTGAAACTGGTATTGCTTACACAGGCGTTGTTGGATTAATAAAGGGTTCTAAGCCAGGACCAACGATTGCATTAAGAGCAGACATGGATGCGTTGCCAGTTATTGAGAATACGGGGTTACCTTTTGCCTCAAAAGAAAAAACAGAATATTTAGGCCAAGAAGTTGGAATCATGCATGCATGTGGACATGATGCTCATGTGGCTATTTTAATGGGCGTTGCAGAATTCTTATCCAAAAATGTAGACCAACTTAAAGGCAACGTAATGTTGATTTTTCAGCCAGCTGAAGAAGGTCCTCCAGAGGGTGAAAATGGCGGTGCAAAAATGATGCTTGAAGAGGGAATATTCGATAGATATAAGCCTGAAGTCATTTTTGGCCTTCATGTTGGAAACGGTCCACATGGATATATTGGCGTTGCTTCTGGCCCAGCAATGGCAGCTGCTAGCACTTATAGAATTAAAATTAAAGGAGTTCAAGCCCACGGTTCAAGACCATGGGATTCTATCGATCCCGTAATGGCAACTGCTGAACTGATTCAAAGCTTAAACACTATTGTTAGCAGAAGAATAAATATTGTGAATAATCCTGCTGTTATATCAGTTGGAATAGTTAGATCTGGCACAAGAGGAAATATTATTCCAGAGGATTCAGAAATTCAGGGAACAATCAGGACTTTTGATCCAAAGCTAAGGAAAGAAATTTATAATGAAATAGAACAAGTTGCTGCAGGTGTAGCTCTTGGTACTGGAACAGAAGTGTCAGTTGAGTTTGATGTTGGAGGCTTTTATCCAGTCACCTTTAATGATATAGATCTTGTAAAAAGATTAACCCCATCATTGAGAGAAGCATCTGAAAATAAAGTATATGAAATGACTCCATCTACCGGAGCTGAAGATTTTTCATTTTTTTCAAATGAAATACCTGGCTTATACTTTTGGCTTGGAGTTAATGCTCCTGGTGTTATGGAGGCGCCAGGCAATCATTCTCCATATTTTGTAGTTGATGATGGAGCCCTTGATGTTGGAGTAAGAGCATTTATAAATTTAGTATCAGATTATCCCAACTAGCCTGTACTCAGCTGCATTAAAAGCATAGAATCATAAAAAATTATAAGGAGCAGAAAGATGGCAATACCTGAACATATTAAAAAGAATCTCTCAATGCCGGTAATAGGCTCACCATTATTTATCGTATCAGGACCTGAATTAGTAATCGCCCAATGTAAAGCAGGAATTATTGGTTCTTTTCCTGCATTAAACGCTAGACCGCAACATGTTTTAGAAGAGTGGATTATAAGAATTAAGACAGAACTTGCAGAATATCAAGAACAAAATCCAGACAAAAAAGTTGCTCCTTTTGCAGTGAATCAAATTTGTCATGGCTCAAATGATAGGCTCATGGACGACATGGCTACATGCGTTAAGCAAGAGGTTCCTATAATTATCACATCACTTAGACCTCCTGCAGAATTGGTTGAAGCTGCCCATAGTTACGGAGGCCTTGTGTATCATGATGTCATTAATGTTAGGCATGCAAAAAAAGCAGCAGAACAAGGAGTTGATGGTTTAATTTTGGTATGTGCAGGGGCAGGAGGGCATGCAGGTGCGCTTTCACCATTTGCATTGTTAAGAGAAGTAAAAGAATGGTTTGATGGTACCGTAATACTATCCGGATCAATTGGAGATGGTTATTCCATTGCCTCAGCTTTAGCTCTGGGAGCAGATTTTGCCTACATGGGCACTCGCTTTATTGCTACCAAAGAAGCTAATGCTGATCAAGGATACAAACAAATGTTAATTGATAGCGCTGCAGATGATATTGTTTATTCAAGTCTTTTCACAGGTGTTTCTGGAAATTACTTAAAGCCTTCAATAAAAAACGCAGGTCTTGATCCAGACAACCTTCCTGATGCAGACAAATCCTCAATGAATTTTGGTTCTGGAGGAAATACTGATGCAAAAGCTTGGAAAGATATATGGGGCTCGGGTCAAGGAATTGGAGGGATCAAAGATGATCCAAGCGTAGAAGATTTAGTATCAAGACTAAAGGAAGAGTATAATCAAGCAAAAATAGAATTTAACGAAAAATAATATTATCCGGAGGAGAGAATGGAGACAATAATATTAGTTTTAATAGGGGCTATTGCTGGGGGAGCAATTGTTAATATGATGTATGTATGTAAAGAAGGTAGAAGCGGCTCTAAAGGCATAACAGACGAATATGTAACAGACTCAGGAATAAAGAGAACAGCAAAAAAAGATAGAGAAGAATATATTGTTTAAAAAATCTTAATGGCCAAAAGAAATTTAAGAGAGCATTTTATAGAAGGCTGGAATAAATTATTTGGTAAAGAAGAAGATAAAACAAAACTACGAACTCAAAGTTTATTCAGAGCAAAAAACTCAGTTACCAGTCTTAATGCTGGTACACCTCATGACTGGGAAGACTTAAAAAAATATCAGGAAGAAGAAAAAAATTATGACTAATATAGGTTTTATTGGTCTTGGAGTAATGGGCGGACCCATGGCAAGTCATATTATCAATAATGGCTTCAACCTTTCTGTTTTTAATAGATCTAAAGAGAAATCAGAAAAATGGCTAACTGAAAATACAAAAGCAAAAGTTTGTTTTTCCATAGAGGACTTAGCAACAGATCGCGACATTATTATTCTATGTGTAGGAAATGATAATGATGTGAGACAAATTATTGATGAAATTAAAGGCTTAATTAAGCCCGGCACAATTGTTATTGACCATACAACCACCTCAGCCAAACTTGCAAATGAAATGAACAATATTCTTGTTAAACAAGGGTCATATTTTTTAGACGCTCCAGTCTCAGGGGGAGAGGCGGGTGCTCAGCAGGGAACTTTATCTGTAATGGTTGGCGGAGATAAAAAAGTTTATATGTCAATAAAGGATGTTTTAGATTCATATTCTAAATTCTCAAAGTTAATGGGACCATCAGGATATGGACAGTTAACAAAAATGGTTAATCAGATATGCATTGCTGGACTTATTCAATCATTAGCTGAAGGTTTGCATTTTGCTAAAAAATCAAATTTAGAAGTAAAAGACGTTATAGAAGTAATATCAAAAGGAGCTGCACAATCATGGCAAATGGAAAATAGGTGGAAATCTATGATTGAAGATGAATACTTACACGGTTTTGCGGTTGATCTGATGAGAAAAGACTTAGACATAGTGCTTGAACATGCCAAGAACATAGATGCAAATCTAGAGGTAACAGATATAGTTAATAGCTATTATAAAGACATTCAAAATGCTGGCGGTGGCAGATGGGACACATCAAGCCTTTTAAAAAGATTAGAATCTTAGATAATTCTTGAAAATAAAGCCATTCCGGCGTATATCAAAAACATTATAACAACAGCGTTTTCTACAGTTTCGCTATCGAGATTAATTGACTCTTCTGCCATTTGATAAAAACTATTTGGGCTGGCCACAAGCCATGCAATTCCAATAAGGTGAAGAAACATTAAAATTGCAACAATCCAATTAAGAGGATTGCTAGTAAAAACAATAAGTGATGTAAGTATTAAATAGAATATTTCAGTTGAAAGATAAACGTTAATATTTTTTCTTTTCCAAATATATCTTAGAAAACTATAACCAGCTTTATTTGTATAAAAATATAAAACAGCGGAAAAGATATATATAAAAGCTAGAAAAATTATCATTTAATGATGTGGCGGTTTTTCATATTTAATAGGCGGAAATTGAGATTTTTTATTTTCTTTTTTATATCTTTCATACCTAGAAGTAATATCAGCACAATCCTCAGTCGCAGAAGGAGCAATATCTTTACGATCTTTTGTATTGTCTTTCATTTGAGTTTTTATAAATCTCCCTCTTTTCTAACTTCACTTCTTTGAACTTCAAACTTTTCTCCATATCTTGCTTCGAGCTTTTTTTGATTCTCACTAATTACCTCATAAGGATCTAATCCCAAAGAGGCGCATGCCGTTGTCCAATACCAGACAATATCTCCTAGCTCTCTTTTCATATGAAAAATATTTTCTTCAGAAGCTGGCTTTCCTTGAAGGATCATTTTTTTTACTATTTCAACAAATTCACCAGACTCGCTCCCAAGACCAAGAGCAGCGGTTAACAACCTTGGTATTTTTACATCAGAGCTAGATTCAATTTCATCCATGCTCTTTTTAAGAGCATCCATATCTAAACTTGGCTCACTAGTAACTTTTGTAACAAAGTCACTGTAGGTTGTAAAAAAATCTTTAACTTCTTGGCTCATAATAAACTCCTGTTTAAATGCTATTTAATTTTTAATGATCTTTGGCTATCAACTATGTTGTACAAATGCTCTTGTGCCTCTGGTTTTAGCTGGGCTATTCCCATGGTCATGACATCTATGACAGCTGTATATGCAATCCTTGACGTATGAGGTTTAGTAATTCTGTAGTTATCGCCAACATTAATACTTATTGGGTAATCACAAATATTAGCAAGAGGAGAGTTTTCAGGCATGATTCCTATGACCTTAACTCCTGACTTGCGAACAATTTTAACACTGTCAATAAGAGCTGATGTAGTTCCGGATTGAGAGATAGCTAATACAACATCGTCTTTTGAAAGTGAGTTGGCCGACATTAATTGTATGTGTGGGTCAGAAATAAATGATGATGATATTTTTAGTCTAAAAAATTTGTGTTGCGCATCCATAGCAACAGGAGCAGAGCCACCAAAAGCATAAACTTCAACTCTTTTAGCATTTGCCAATGCTTCTATTGCTGATTCAAGAATGTCTTGATTGATTTGTGACCTAACATTCAATATTTCACTGATAGTTGTATCAAATACTTTCTCACACAGCTCATGGATGCTATCGTCCTCTTCAATCTCATACATAACAAAATAATCATCTGCTGCGAGTTGCTGGGATAAATTAATTTTAAATTCTTGATAACCTGAAAAACCAAGCGCCTTACAAAACCTTATTAGTGTTGGCTCACTTATACCCATAGCGGTTGATGCTTCTGCTGTTTTCATTGTAATAACTGATTTTGGGTCTTTTAAAACAAAATCTGCTACCAATCTTTCAGATTTTCTTAATTCTGGAAGAGTATTTTTAATTTGTCTCAATAATTTTGTTGGCATAAGGTTAGAATATCTTTCTTAAGCAAAAAAATGAATCCCTAAATGGACGTATCACACATTTTAGAACATCTTAACGATCAACAGCGATCAGCGGTGACGTCTGAAAAAAAACATTTAATGGTACTGGCTGGAGCTGGATCGGGTAAAACAAGAGTATTGGTACATAAAATTGCCTGGGAAGTTGAAGCATTAAGAAAAAACCCTGCCTCTATTATGGCAGTAACTTTTACAAATAAAGCTGCTTTAGAAATGCGGTCAAGAATTGAAGAACTATTAGAAGCTCCCATGATGGATGGGTGGGTTGGAACTTTTCACGGGCTTGCCCACAGAATGCTTAAAAGATTTCATAAAGAAGCTGGATTAAGCAGTGGTTTCACAATTCTAGATGCAGATGATCAGCTAAGAATTATAAAAAGAATTTCCAAAGATGCTGGTTTAGATGAATCTGTCTGGCCGTCTCGCCAAAGTCAATGGCAAATAAATGCTTGGAAAGATGAGGGATTCAGGAGCGAATCAGTAGATGATAAAGGTGATTATTTTAAAGAAAATATTAATAAAATTTACAAAGAGTATGAGAAAGCATGCCTGAGAGATAATCTTGTTGATTTTGGTGAACTGCTGTTGAGATCATATGAGGTAATTCGTGATAACGAATCTGTGAAAGCTTTTTTTCACTCTAGATTTAAATCAATATTAGTAGACGAGTTTCAAGACACCAACACCATTCAGTACAACTGGCTCCTTGAAATAGCTTCAGAAAAAGCATCAATAACAGCAGTTGGAGATGATGACCAATCCATCTATGGATGGCGTGGCGCTAAAGTCGAAAATGTAGAATCGTTCACAAAAACTTTTGAAGCGGCAGAGATTATAAGATTAGAACAAAATTATAGATCTACAAATATTATTTTAGGAGCGGCAAACGCTTTAATTGAAAACAACACAAATAGGCTTGGTAAAAATCTATGGACCGACAAGCTCGAAGGAGAACAAATTATTTTATACCAGGCATACAACGAACAGGATGAGGCTAGATTTGTTGCTGATATTTTAAAAGACTGGATGAATAAAGGAGAAATGTATTCTGATGCTGCTGTTTTGTATAGATCTAATGCTCAATCAAGAGCTCTTGAAGAGGCTCTGCTAAGATCAAGCATTCCCTACAGAATATATGGTGGCCAAAGATTCTACGAAAGAATGGAAATCAAAAATGCCATAGCATATCTGAAAATTATTTTTAACAACTCTGATAATCCTGCATTTGAGAGGTCCATATCAAATCCCACAAGAGGTGTTGGAGAAAAAACTTTAACAAAGATTCGTTCTACTGCCACCAAATATAATATTTCATATATCAAAGCGTCAGCTAAATTGATAGATGAGGGAGCCATATCAGGAAGAGGCGGCACCGGTTTGAAATCTTATTTAGAATTTATTGCCCGATGTAAAGAATTTATAGAAGAGAACACTCTTTCAGATTTAATGGAAGAAATAATTAAAACCTCTGGGTTGGTTGCTTATCATGCAAAAGAACCAGGTGAGAAAGGCAAAACAAGAGTAGAGAATCTAGAAGAGCTAGTTTCTGCAACTACAAACTTTGAGCAAAGTATTAGAGAAGAAAAAACAAATATTGAAATCGCAGAAGATTATCTGGATATGATTTCTCTAGATTCTGGCGATAGACAGGCTTCAGAGCATGATGATGCAGCCCAACTTATGACATTGCATTCAGCAAAGGGATTAGAGTTTAAATTAGTTTTAATGACCGGTCTTGAAGAAACTTTATTTCCGCATGGTCGGTCAATAGAAAATCCAGGACAGCTGCAAGAAGAGAGAAGGCTTTGTTATGTTGGTATTACTAGAGCTATGGAGAAACTTTATATAACCCATGCAGAATCAAGAAGGCTGCATGGTTCTGATACTTTTAATCCACCCTCGAGATTTATAAAAGAAATTCCTAAAGAGCTTATTAATGAGATTAGGCCTAGAGCACAGACACACATACCTTATAATAGAAAAGATTTTAAAGAAACCAAACTTGAGTTTGAGGATGAGATTGGCATATCACTCGGACAAAGAGTTATGCATAAATCTTTTGGTGAGGGCGTTGTTCTAAATTATGAAGGTTCGGGTGAAGCTGCAAGAGTTCAGATCAATTTTGATCAAGCGGGAACAAAGTGGCTAGTTATGGCTTATGCAAATTTAGAGAAACTATGATGAAAAAAATTTTAATGTTTGTTTTATTGATTGGAATAATTTCTAGTTGCTCTGGTGAACAAGAGTCATCCAACTCTGCGGATGCTGAATATAAAACTTACAAGTGGAGGCTCGTTACATCCTGGCCAAAAAATTACCCAGGTCTTGGAATGGCTCCTGAGAAAATAGCCAATCTAGTTGAAGAGATGAGCAATGGCCAAATGCAGATAACTGTCTATGGCGCAGGGGAACAGGTTCCTGCCTTTGGGGTCTTTGATGCAGTCTCAAGTGGGTCGCATCAAATGGGTCATAGTGGAGGGTATTTTTGGAAAGGAAAAGTTCCTGCTGCTCAGTTTTTTACTAGCGTTCCTTTTGGTTTAACAGCAGATGAGATTAATGCATGGGTAAACAGAGGCGGTGGTTTAGAGTTATGGAGAGAAATATACGAACCCTTTAATATTTATCCTATACCTGCTGGAAACACAGGAACCCAAATGTTTGGTTGGTTTAACAAAGAAATCAATTCATTGGAGGACGTCAAGGGTCTTAAAATGCGTATTCCAGGAATTGGAGGGGAGGTTTTAAAAGAAGCAGGTGGAATCCCAGTTACACTTCCTGGAGGAGAATTGTTCACAGCGCTTCAAACAGGTGTAATTGATGCTACAGAGTGGGTTGGACCATACAATGATCTTACCTTTGGTTTTCATCAAGCTGCAAAATATTATTATTATCCTGGTTGGCATGAACCAGGACCGATGCTGGAACTTTTGATTAATATGGATGCTTGGAATAGTCTTCCGAAACATCTTCAAGTAATAATCGAAACAGCTACCAAAGCAGTAAATCAAGATACTCTAGATGAGTATTTAGCAAGAAACAACCAAGCACTAACCGAGCTAGTTGAGGTTCATGGCGTTGAGTTAAGAAAACTACCAGATGATGTTATTGAGGAATTTAGAACTATTTCTAATGAAATATTAGGTGACCTAGCTAAAGAAGATGAGGTAATTGGCAAGGTTTATGATTCATATATTGAATTTAAAAATAATGTTACTGAATATCATAAGATTTCTGAAGACTCATTCATTGAAGCTAGAAATAAGTAGTGTCTGAAAATTTAAGCTTTAAATCATTAGGAAGCTGTGAATATGGCGAAACCCTTCACATGATGAAATCTCATATTAACAATGATGCTTTTAAAAATGAAATATGGTTCTTAGAGCATCCACCAGTTTTTACCCTAGGAACTGCTGCTGATCAAAAACATATTTTAAATGCTAGAGATATTCCTATTTTTCAATCAGATAGGGGTGGGGAAGTTACTTATCACGGCCCAGGCCAGTTAGTCATATACTTTTTACTCGATATAAAAAAGTCTAATGTGGGACCTAAGACTTTAGTAAAAAACCTTCAAGAATTTACAAAGACTTTACTAGAACACTACTCAATAGATTCTAATTTTATTGATGGTGCGCCTGGAGTATACGTAGATAAAAAGAAAATTGCCTCCATAGGCCTTAGAATTTCAAAGGGTAAAAGCTATCACGGAATAAGCATAAATGTTGACATGGACTTAAGTCCATTTAGTCTAATTAATCCCTGTGGTTATGAAGGATTAGAGGTAGCACAAATAAAAGACTATACAAAGAATGTCTCAATGAAAGATGTTGAGAGTCTTGCAATTCAACTGTTAGAGCCTATATTTTAGATATGGAGATTATTCCAACAAAAAAAATCATCAATAGAGACGGTGTTAAGGCTGTAAAAAATGGCCAAAAGGGTAATCAATATTCCCACATTCCTAATCTAAAAAAACCTGAATGGCTTAAGGTTAAAGCTCAATTCAATCCAAACTTTCACAAGATAAAAAATCAGGTGAGCGAAAAAAGATTGAATACAGTCTGTGAAGAAGCTCATTGTCCAAATATATCTGAATGTTGGTCGGCAGGTACGGCAACATTTATGTTGATGGGCTCAGTTTGTACAAGAGCGTGTAAATTTTGTTCAGTAGATACCGGTAACCCCAAGGGCTGGCTAGATTCTGATGAGCCATTAAACACTGCTAAGGCTGTTCAAATAATGAAATTAAAATATGTTGTTTTAACCTCTGTTAATAGAGATGACCTGCCTGATGGAGGTGCAAAACATTTTGCTGATACAGTAAAACTTATAAAAGACCTTAATCCTGGTACTGCAGTTGAAGCTCTTACACCAGATTTTAAGGGCCTATTATCTTCAATAGACACTATTGTTAACTGTGGGCTAGAAGTTTTTGCACAAAATATAGAAACCGTTGAAAGGCTCACGCATCCTGTCAGAGATATCAGAGCTGGCTATCAACAAACCTTAGATGTCCTTGCTGAATCAAAAAGAATTAACTCAGATGTCTTAACAAAAACAAGCCTCATTCTTGGCCTTGGAGAAACTGATGAAGAGATAGAGAAGACTATGGATGATTTAATTGAAAATAAAGTTGATATTCTTACGCTTGGCCAATACTTGAGACCAACACTAAATCACCTACCTATTGAAAGGTGGGTTACTCCAGATGAGTTTGAAGCTTATAGAGAAATCGGTCTTAAAAAAGGGTTTCTTGAAGTTGTTTCCGGACCCATGGTTAGATCAAGTTATAGGGCTGAAAGAGCATTAGAAAAAAATAACGCTGGCCTGTAATTTTATAAAACCAAGAACGGTAAAAATAAAACAGTAATTAATACCAGCAACTGTATACAAATAAATGGAATAACGCCTTTATATATTTCTGATGTCTCGATAGATTCATTTGCGACACCCCTTAGATAAAAAAGAGAGAACCCAAACGGCGGAGTTAAAAAAGAAGTTTGGAGATTTATGGCCAAAAGAATGGCTAACCATACAGGGTCTAAGCCCATCATCAAAAGAGGTGGAGCGACTAAGGGAACGATTACGTAGCAAATTTCAATGAAATCTAAAATAAAACCAAGCAAGAAAACAAAAATTAAAACAAAAATTAATGCTGTATATGGACCACCTGGAAGGGAGCTAAATACTAGGTCAATTAAATCATC
>CBFHIO010000021.1:0-14197 GCA_965656035.1 Gammaproteobacteria bacterium
CATCGTTTGTTTTGTGTGACTTAAGCCTATCAATTAAAAACTGAATAGCTTGTGCATCTTCCATCTCATCAAGAATCTTTCTTAAAACCCACATTCTTTGTAATTCATCTTCAGATGTAAGAAGATCTTCTCTTCTTGTACCAGACCTTCTGATATTAATTGCTGGAAAAATTCTTTTTTCAGCTATTTTTCTTTCTAAATGAATTTCCATATTACCTGTTCCCTTAAATTCTTCGTAGATGACTTCGTCCATTTTAGACCCAGTTTCTACCAGAGCAGTGGCAAGTATGGTGAGGCTTCCACCTTCTTCAAGATTTCTAGCCGCACCGAAAAATCTTTTTGGTCTTTCTAATGCATTTGAATCAACACCACCACTTAATATCTTTCCGGATGCTGGTTGAACTGAGTTATATGCTCTACCTAAACGAGTAATTGAGTCCAATAGAATTACAACGTCTTTTTTATGCTCAACCAATCTTTTAGCTTTTTCTATTACCATATTGGCAACTTGAACATGCCTGCTTGGATGCTCATCAAATGTACTGGCCACAACCTCACCTTTAACAGTTCTTGACATCTCTGTTACCTCTTCAGGTCGTTCGTCAATTAGCAAAACTATTAATTCAACCTCAGGATTATTGCTTTTTATTGAGTGGGCTATGCTCTGAAGCATTAATGTCTTACCAGCTTTGGGCGGGGAAACAATTAGTCCACGCTGACCCTTACCAATTGGTGCTATAAGATCAATTACTCTTGAAGATAGATCTTCATTAGATCCACTTCCTTGTTCAAGAATCAATCTTTCGTTTGGAAAAAGAGGTGTTAAATTTTCAAATAGAATCTTGTTCTTCGTATTTTTTGGCTCTTCGCCGTTAATAGTATCTACTTGAATTAAAGCAAAATATCTTTCTTTTTCTTTTGGAGTTCTTATTTTACCTGCTATCGAATCGCCCTTTCTAAGACTAAACTTTCTTATTTGGCTAGGAGAAACATAAATATCATCCTCACCCGCACAATATGAACCTTCGGGAGAACGTAAAAAACCAAAACCATCATTAAGTATCTCTAGAACTCCTCCTCCATAAATATCGATTCCTTCAGATGCTTTATGTTTAAAAATTCTAAAAATTATTTCTTGTTTTTTAAGCCTGCCAACATCTTCTAATCCAAGCTCAGTTGCAATATCAACCAACTCATTGATTGGCTTAACTTTTATTTCAGTAAGATTCATATAAATTTTCCGTTTTATATCTAATAGAGGATTTAATTAGGTGATGATCTAGGATCGTGAAGAAATGATGATAGTTGTTTTTAACTGAAGATGCAAAATTAATCTTTAATTAAATAACAGTACTTATGAACTCCTCTAATTGTTGTTTACTTAAAGCACCTATCTCAACTCCTGCAGGCTCCCCATTCTTAAAAATTATTAATGATGGAATTGATCTAATCCCATATTTTGCAGCTAGCTCCCTATTTGAGTCAACATCCATTTTGCAAACTTTAATTTTGTCTTTATTTTCTTCTGCTACTTCTTCTACTGTTGGAGATAATTGTTTGCATGGTCCGCACCACTCGGCCCAAAAATCAACAAGAACTGGGACATCTGAATTTAAAACATCTTTATTAAAGCTTTCTTCATCATGAAGTTCGATAACACTAGTCATTTTGTTCTAATCTCCTTGGAAATTTCTTTAGCTGCATACGTTAGAATTGCGTCTGCTCCAGCTCTTTTAAAGCTCACCAGTGATTCTAGCATAACATTTTCATCTAGCCACCCCTTATCGATAGCAAGTTTTAACATGCTGTATTCTCCACTTACTTGATAAGCAAAAGTTGGAACTTTAAAAGTATCTTTCACTAAGGAAATTATATCAAGATAAGGCATACCTGGTTTAATCATCACAATATCAGCACCCTCGCTTATATCCATAGCAACTTCATGGATTGCTTCATTTTTGTTATGAAAAGACATTTGATATGAAGATTTTGATGCTCCTCCAAGATTGTTGGCTGAGTTAACAGCATCTCTAAATGGTCCATAGAATTTTGAATTATACTTGGCAGCATAAGATAATAAAATTGTATTTTTATAGTCTGCATCTTCTAATGCTTTTCTTATGACTCCAATTCTTCCATCCATCATATCTGAGGGCGCAATAATATCAGCACCTGATTCAGCCAGTAAAAGAGATTGTGATTTTAATACATCAAGTGTTAAATCGTTATCGACATAATCATCTTTGATAATTCCATCATGACCATGGTTTGTATATGGGTCTAGTGCAACATCAGCAATAGTTATAATCTCTGGAAACCTTTTTTTAATTGATCGAATTGATTCGCATATTAAATTAGATTTATTTAGCGCTTCTTTGCCAAGATTGTCTTTCTTGCTTTCGTCAATTACAGGAAATAAAGCAATAGAGTTGATACCGTTATTTAATATATCTTCAACTTCATTGAGAACACTTTCTGCGCTGAATCTTAATATATTTGGCATAGAATCAATAGGCTCAGTACCTTCAAGATTTTCTTTGATAAATAATGGCTGAATTAAATCATTAGAAGACAGACTTGTTTCAGAAACTAACTTAACTAAATTATCATTTACTCTAAGGCGTCTAAGTCTTGAATTTGGAAAATTTCTTTTTACATTCATAGTTTTTAATCTGTAATAGCCCCAAGGCTTGCAGATTTTACACTTTTGGCAAATTTTGACAAAACTCCTTTTTTTGGAGGGTTTTTTGGATTTTTCCAATCTGCTAATCTTTTTTGTATATCATCATTTGATACTTTAAGTATTAACTCATCTTTTTCAGCATCAATTAAAATAGTATCTCCGTCTTCAACAACAGCTATTACACCACCCTCAGCTGCTTCAGGAGTAATATGACCAACCACAAAACCATGAGTTCCTCCTGAGAACCTTCCGTCTGTAATAAATCCCACTTTATCACCCAAGCCTTGACCCATAATTGCAGAGGTTGGTTTTAACATTTCACGCATTCCTGGACCACCCTTTGGCCCCTCGTACCTGATAACAACCACATCACCAGCTTTAATAGATTTACCCAATATTGCCTCAACACCTTCTTCTTCAGAATTGAAGACTCTAGCTTTTCCTTCAAAAGATGTTCCTTCTTTTCCTGTTATTTTTGCTACAGCTCCCTCTGAAGCAAGATTTCCATAAAGTATCCTAAGATGACTTGTTGACTTAATAGGGTTATCAAAACTTCTAATAATATTTAGATCATCTTCATAAGGCATAATATCTGATAAGTTATCTGCTAGAGTTTTACCAGTAACCGTTAAACAATCACCATGAAGTAAACCTTTATCAAGCAGAGTTTTCATAAGAGGTTGAATACCTCCATTTGCATTAAGCTCTGACATGTAATGTGAACCAAAAGGTTTTAAATCTGCCATAACAGGAGTCTTTTTACCAATTCTAGTAAAATCATCTAAATTAAGCTCAACATCAATTGCATGAGCCATAGCTAGCATATGTAAGACTGCATTCGTAGAACCGCCTAATGAAATAACAACAGTTATTGCATTTTCAAATGCTTTCTTTGTCATTATGTCAGATGGTTTTATATCTTTTTCTAGAAGATCCATAATTGCTTGCCCTGCATTAATACAATCTTTTTGTTTATCTTCAGATATTGCATCTTGACTACTGCTACCAGGTAAACTCATACCTAGAGCTTCAATTGCCGACGCCATTGTATTAGCTGTGTACATACCGCCACATGAACCAGGGCCTTTCACAGAAACCTTCTCGATATGAATTAACTCAGACTCATCTAACTCACCTTTTGAAAATTCCCCAGTTTTTTCACAAACCGTAACATAATCGGTATTTTCTGAGCTAGGCTTTATTGAACCTCCATAAATAAATATAGATGGTCTGTTAAGTCTTGCCAAACCGATAATACAACCGGGCATATTTTTATCACAACCGCCAATTGCAATAACACCGTCATATCCTAGACATCCAACCACAGTCTCAATTGAATCGGCAATAACCTCTCTTGAGACCAAAGAATACTTCATTCCCTGAGTCCCCATAGATATACCATCTGAGACAGTTATCGTATTAAAAAGAACCCCCTTGCCACCTGAGATATCAATAGAGTGTTCAACAACATCAGCCAATTGATTGATGTGCATGTTGCACGGGGTAACCTTTGCACCTGTGGATGCTATACCTACGAATGGTTTTTTGAAATCTTCAGTTGTAAAACCTACACCTCTTAGCATTGATCTTGATGCTGCCTGATTAGGCCCATCAACAAGATCTTTTGAATACTTTCTATTTGTCATAACCCTTATTCAGATGCATATCTTAAAGCAGCTGTTAATAATTTTTTAGTATATTCTTCTTTTGGCTTATCAAAAACTTCTTCAGAAATTCCAGACTCTACAATCTCACCATTTTTCATTACAAATATATAATCTGACATTGATCTTATAACCTTTAAATCATGGCTTATAAAAAGATAGGTTAAACCATACTCATGCTGAATGCTCTTAAGAAGATCAATTACCTGAATTTGAATCGATCTATCTAATGCAGAGGTCGGTTCATCTAATATCATAAATAAAGGATTCATTATTAGCGATCTTGCAATTGCAATTCTTTGCCTTTGCCCTCCCGAAAACTCATGCGGGTATTTATTCTTTGCATTAATGTCTATTCCCACATCTAAAAGAACCTTGTCAATCTTTGATTCTTTTTCTTTTTTTGATAATTTAAAATGGACTGCTAATCCTTCTCCAACGATCTCCCCAATTGTCATTCTTGGTGATAGTGAGCCATAAGGATCTTGGAAAACTATTTGAATATTCTTTTTCAATTCTTTCTGCTCTTTTAGTGAATTTGTATTAAGGTCTTTGCCTTTAAAAATTACTTCTCCCTCATAAGAAATTAAATTGGCAATTGCCTTGCCAAGAGTAGACTTTCCTGAGCCAGACTCTCCAACTAATCCAATTGTGGTATTTTCAAAAATTTTAAATGAAACATCTTTTACAGCATGAAAAGTATTTTTTTTAAAAATGTTTACAGATGGCATGTTGTAATAAACATTTAAATTTTCTACTTTTATTAATGGATTAGTTATTAAATTAACAGTTTTTTTTGGTTGGGGCTCAGCATCTAATAGTCTTTTAGTATAATCATGACTTGGATCATTAAAAACATCTAAAGTGAGCCCTTGTTCAACGATATTACCATCTTTCATTACACAAACATTATCAGAAAACTGCTTAACCAAACCCAGGTCATGGGTTATAAATAAAATAGACATTCCAAGTTCATTTTTTAATTTAGACATCAAATCTAAAATTTGAGCTTGAATTGTAACGTCTAATGCGGTGGTGGGCTCGTCTGCTATTAGTAGCTGCGGCCTGTTAACCAATGCCATTGCAATCATTATACGCTGCCTTTGACCTCCAGATAATTCATGAGGATATGCATAAATTCTTCTTTCCACATCATCAATCTCTACAAGCTCAAGTAATTTTTTTGCCTCATCCATTGCTTCTTTCTTTGAGCTATTGGTATGAAGTATTATTGATTCTGTTATCTGATCGCCAACTCTATGATATGGATTTAGTGACGTCATTGGCTCCTGAAAAACCATAGAAACAATATTCCCTCTTATTTTTAGTAGTTTATTATTAGAGGCGCCAATAATTTCTTCTCCCCTAAATTTTATAGATGAAGCTTCTGAGTATGAAGCCTGTGGTTTGGGAAGCAGTTGAAGAATAGACATTGCAGTAACAGACTTACCAGATCCAGATTCACCAACAAGCGCCATTGTTTTATTGCTTTCAATGTTAAAGCTTATATTGTCAACAGCTTTAAAGTTACCATCCCTTGTAGCAAAATTTATACTTAAGTTATTGATCTCTAATATATTGCTCATAGTATTTTTTTATACTCTCTTAAAAAATCGTCCACAGCAATTCTTGAAGCTTTTAATTTTGTTGCAGAGGCAAAGCCATGGAACATATTAGGATAATGTAATTGTTTTACTTTATCTCCTTTTTTGTGCAATAAGTATGCATACTTTTCTCCATCATCACACAAAGGGTCAAATCCTGCTGTAACAATTATGGTATTAGGCATCTTCAAATCAGTATCTAGTTTTAATAAATTAAATGATTGATCTTTTTTGTTTGCCTCGTTATTGCCAAATTTTCTCCAAAACCAAATCATAGTACTCTTTGTTAATAAAAAATCTTCAGCTAAATCATCATATGATTCAGACTTACAGTTGGGATCGCACATTGGATAAATTAAGAGCTGGCTGTTTGGAAGTTCGTTACTTTGATTGGCTGCAAGACTGTGAACCATAGAAGCTGCTAAGTGAGCACCAGCGCTGTCACCACACAAAGAAATACAATCATAAGAATGACCATGTTCCTGAAGCCATTCGTAGGCTAATAAAGCATCGTTCAATGAATCTGGATACTTATGTTCAGGAGAAAGCCTATATTCTAATGAGTAAAACCTAGCCTGTAATTTTTCTGCCATGTAAGAAACTGTACGATCATGGGTTTCAACAGAATTTAATACATAACCACCACCATGAAAGAATAGAATAACTTTATTAGTGTTAATAGTTATTGGAATATATTCTCGAAGCAAAATATCCTTATCATCTCCTATCAAATGATTATTCTTTTTCACTGGATTTTTTGTAGGCACCGATAAATTATTTTTTACTCTATTTTCTGCAATTAATTTTCTTATGTCAGAGAGTTCATTATCTGGAACGCTTGTAAGATCTATTTTTGGTTGTAGCCTAATTAAGGCTTGGGATTGTTGATCAAAAATATGCCCTCTGTATAGTGCTTTCTTTTTTAGAAATAGCTTAAAGACCCATGACGGTATTAGAAAAAAAATTTTTAAGAATATAGCTTTCACGATTCTATTAAACAATTTGGTGCTTTATTTAGTAAACATACGAGTTTATTATTTACTCTATGATCCGATTAATCTTAATTATACTCTTATCTTTTAATTTGTATTCAAATTCTCAGATGCCTGGATTTTTGATCGACAAAGATCAAGTCTTGCCTGCTAATGAGGCTTTTAATTTTAAAGCAGCGATAAATGATGAAACTGTATTGCTTTCATGGGAAATTAAAAAAGGATACTACATTTACTTAAAAAGTATAAAAATTGAAGATAACTTTAAAGAGTTAGATTATGAAGTATTAGAATCTCAAGAATCAATTCACATGGATGAGTTCTTTGGTGAAAGTAAAATATATAGAAATAAAACATTAGTTAAATTAAATAGATCGTCAGAGTTGAATCCAAATAATATATTAATAAAATATCAAGGCTGTGCAGATGCAGGCTTTTGTTATCCAGTTCAAATACATAAAATTCTATAAAAAATCATATAAATTCGATAAATTTCTGTTAAAATCTTAAAATATGAATATTTTAATGATAAATGGTCCTAACTTAAATTTATTAGGCATCAGAGAAAAGGAAATATATGGTGAGATAACCTTGCAAGAACTTGAAAAAAAACTTGTGTTACTAGCAAAAAGTCACGACTACATCTTAAGTTGCATGCAAACAAATGCTGAACATGAAATAATTAATGCGATTCATGATGCAAAGCTAAGAAATAATATTAGTTCAATAATAATTAATCCAGGCGCATATACTCATACAAGTATAGCAATTAGAGATGCTCTATCTGGAGTTCAAATTCCGTTTTATGAAGTTCATATTTCTGATATAAATAAAAGGGAAGATTTTAGAAAATTTTCGTATATTTCTGATTTAGCAAAAAAAGTTTTTACAGGTCATGGTTTAAAAGGTTATGAGCTTGCATTGAATGAAGCTATAAATAGTTTGGAGAGTTAGATGGATATTAGAAAAATTAAAAAGTTAATAGAAATGTTACAAGACTCAGATTTAAAGGAGATTGAGGTCAGCCAAGGAGATGAATCAGTTCGAATTTCTCGAGACAATAGTGCTCAAATATATGCGGAGCTACCAATCCAAAAGCAATTTGCTAATAACGCAAGCGCTGTTTCTCAAGAAGAAATATCACAAGAGGAAGTTAAGGGTAACTTAGTGACATCGCCTATTGTTGGAACTTTTTACAGAAAGCCGAGTCCAGATAAAGATCCATTTATCAAAATTGGTGATGTGGTAGAAGAAGGCGATATACTTTGTATTATTGAAGCTATGAAAATGATGAATGAGATAAAATCTGAGTATAGTGGAAAAGTAGTTTCAATCAATGTTGAGGATGGGCAACCTGTTGAATACGGACAACACATTATAACAATTAACTAAAATACCATGCCCTTTAAAGTTCTCATCGCAAACAGAGGCGAAATAGCTCTTAGGGCTATTAGGGCCTGCAAAGAATTAGAGATCTCAACAGTTTCTGTTTATTCAGAGGGTGATAAAGATTTAAAACACTTGAAGTTTTCGGACGAAACAGTATGTATAGGCCCGGCCTCTCCTCTTCACAGCTACCTTAATACACCAGCAATTCTTTCTGCTGCTGAGCTTACTCAAGTAGATGCTATATATCCTGGCTATGGATTCCTTGCTGAAGATTTTAATTTTGCTGAGATGTGTGAAAAAAGTGGTTTTAAATTTATTGGTCCAAGTCCAAATACTATTAAAAATATGGGCGACAAAATAACTGCTAAAACATTAGCTGAAGAGGCAGGTATCCAAATTGTTCCAGGTTATAAAAATGAAATTCCTGAAGATCCAGATGAATTTAAAAAAATTGCAAAAAATATAGGTTATCCGATCATGATCAAGGCAACTGCAGGTGGTGGGGGTCGTGGGATGAGAGTTGTTGAAAATGAAGATGATCTGTTATCAAGCGCAGAAATAACAATGCAAGAAGCAAAAAATGCTTTTGGAAATGAAAAAATTTACCTAGAGAAATTTATTCCTAATCCAAGACATATTGAAATTCAGATTGTAGGAGACGGCAAAGGTCATGCCATACATTTGGGTACCAGAGACTGCAGCATGCAAAGAAGACATCAGAAAATTATTGAAGAAGCACCAGCAAAAAATATAGATCAAGATGCCCTAGAGAAAACATATGAGGCATCCATAAACCTATGCAAAAAACTTAAATACGAGGGGGTTGGTACAATTGAATTTTTATATGATGACGGTGAATTCTATTTCATTGAAATGAATACAAGAATCCAGGTTGAGCATCCTGTTACAGAGATGATCACTGGATTTGATATTGTTAAAGCTCAACTTAGAATTGCCCTTGGAATGGATATTAAATTGAATCAAGGATCTATTAATTTTTTTGGCCACGCAATAGAATGCAGAATTAATGCAGAAGATCCTTTTACCTTTAAGCCTTCACCTGGAAAGATAACAAAAATGCATACTCCTGGAGGATTTGGTGTTAGATACGATTCACACATTTATGGTGGATATACTGTTCCTCCATATTACGATTCTCTTTTAGCAAAAATTATAACTCTAGCTAACTCAAGAAATTCTTCTATAAAAAGAATGATAAGTGCTTTAGATGAATTTTTTATTGATGGCATTCAAACCAATCATTCTCTTCATCAAAAAATACTTCACGACAAAACGTTTGTTGAAAATAAACATACAATTAATTATCTAGAGAACGAGTTTTTAAAAAATGACAGCTGAATATAATCCAAAAAAAATTGAGGAATCTGCTCAAAAAAGGTGGATTGAAGAAAGAAGATTTGAAGCAAAACCAGATGACCGTCAGAAATATTATTGCCTATCAATGTTTCCATATCCATCTGGAAAATTACATATGGGGCATGTGCGAAACTACACCATAGGTGATGTGATATCTAGATATAAAAGAATGAATAATTTTAATGTATTTCAACCAATGGGCTGGGATGCATTTGGTTTGCCGGCTGAAAATGCAGCAATAGCAAATAAAGTAAGCCCAAAAGAATGGACCAATGACAATATTGAACATATGAAACAACAACTCATATCACTAGGCCTAGGATATGATTGGTCAAAAGAACTTAGAACATGTGAACCTAGTTATTATAAATGGGAGCAATTAATTTTTAAAAAATTCTTTGAAAAAGGTCTAGTTTATAAGAAAAAATCGCTCGTTAACTGGGATCCAGTAGATGAAACTGTTCTTGCAAATGAACAGGTAATTGATGGTAAAGGATGGAGGTCTGGTGCTTCAGTAGAGATTAAAGAAATCGATCAATGGTTTATAAAAATAACTGATTATGCTGATGAACTGCTCTCATCCCTAAGCGAAGTTGATTGGCCAGAAAATGTAAAGACTATGCAGGAAAACTGGATAGGTAAATCTCATGGAGCAGAAATTAAATATCAAATTGAAGGCACAGATGAATACCTAACCGCCTTCTCAACAAGGCCTGATACTATTTTTGGTGTCTCTTTTATAGCTATTTCTCCAAATCATGAGATAGCATTAAACCTTTCCAATATAAATAAAACAATTAAATCTTTTCTTAAAAAATGTAAAGAAACGTCATCTGCAGAAGCAGATATGGCAAAAGCTGAAAAGCTTGGTATTGATACTGGAATTAAAGTTATCCACCCTCTCACCAATGAGAGTATCCCAGTATGGATTGGAAATTTTGTACTTCTTGATTATGGAACAGGGGTTGTTATGGGTGTTCCTGGACATGATCAAAGAGACTTTGAATTTGCTTCTAAATACGATCTTGATATTAAACAAGTCATTTCAAATAACAGTAATAATGAATTGCCTGTACTTAATAAAGGTACTTTGATGAACTCTGAAAAGTACAATGATTTAGATTCTGATCAAGCATCTGAGAAAATTATTAAAGACTTAAGTAAAAAAAATCTCGGTGAGGGCCTCATTCAATTTAGGTTAAGAGATTGGGGTGTTAGCAGACAAAGATATTGGGGGTGTCCAATACCTGTTGTATATAAAAATGGTAAGGCGGAATTGGTTGAAGAAAGTGAACTTCCTATAGTTCTTCCAGAACTGCCTAAAAACTCTCCCCCAATTCCATTAAGTCAAAATGAAAATTTTTTCAAAATATCTGATGACTTGCAAAGAGAGACTGATACATTCGATACCTTCATGGATTCATCATGGTATTACGCTCGCTTTACATCTGCTGATAATAATAACGAAATTTTTGATGAAAATTCAAAGTACTGGCTTCCAGTTGATTTATATATTGGTGGAATTGAACATGCAATACTTCACCTTCTCTATTCAAGGTTCTTTCATAAGGCTCTAAGAGATATGGGCATGGTAGAGGGTAATGAGCCTTTTAAGAAATTATTAACACAAGGAATGGTGCTTAAAGATGGTGCGAAAATGTCAAAATCAAAAGGCAATACAGTTGACCCGCAGTCTTATATTGATAAGTATGGCGCAGATACGGTTAGGCTATATATGATGTTTACTGCTCCTCCAGAGCAAAGTTTAGAATGGTCGGAAGCCTCGGTTGAAGGTGCATCAAGATTTATAAAAAAAGTATGGAATCTTGTTATTAATAAACACTATGAGGATATTGAGAGACCAAATAATTTAACAAAGGAAGAAATATCATTAAGGAGAAAGGTTCATACAACAATA
Organism: Gammaproteobacteria bacterium; assembly: GCA_965656035.1. Lineage (GTDB taxonomy): Bacteria > Pseudomonadota > Gammaproteobacteria > Magnimaribacterales > D2472 > SCGC-AAA076-P13. The sequence continues at coordinate 11,628 of CBFHIO010000021.1, forward strand.
AAAAAGGTTACTAATGATTTTGAAACTAGATTTTCTTTTAATACTGCCATAGCATCAATAATGGAGTTACTGAATGCCATACCTGATGATTTTAAAGAAAAAGATGCGTCTAACTCAAAAAAGTATTGTTTAAATGAAGCCATAATTATTATCCTTAAAACACTAAATCCTATAGCGCCGCATGTTTCAGAGTACTTATGGAATAATTTTTATAATTTCAATGCACCAGAAGAAATAGAATCTTCATGGCCAAGAGTTCAAGAAAGTTTGTTAGAAATATCAGAATTTGAGTTAGTTATTCAGATCAATGGAAAAGTGAGAGGCAAGACTTTTGCTAACATTGAACTGGGTCAGGATCAAATAGAGGAAATAGCTAAAAAAATCGATAACGTTGCCACTAATCTTGATGGTAAAAGTATTAAAAAAGTAATCTATATAAAAGGCAAAATCATTAATTTTGTTATCTAGCAAATTTTTTTCCTTAGCACTTTAATGTTTCATTTTTGCCAGTTAAGATGAATTCTGTGAAACGTTATTATTATCTAATTTTTTTTATCGCTATATTTAGTGTTTCAAGCTGTAATTACAATAAACTAGCTTTTGATCCAAGTAATGAGAAATATACAATCTTCTATGATGATTCAATTCCTAATTCTTTAAAAAAAGTAATGGATATTTCTTTCAATCATTCAAAGGTAGAAGGTAGAAATAAGAATCGAATTTATTTAAAAAACTTTACCATAAGTAATTACAATATATATGCTGGCTCCTCACTCAGATCACTTGAAGGAGAAATTAGCGCCCTAATTCAGCTTGAGATTATTAACGAATTAAAAACAACTAATAAAAGTATAAAGATAATGAAAAGACACAATTCTGGCGAACTTAATCCTTTTGCAGAGCAAGAAACGATTAAAACTATACAAGAAATCATCAATAATGAAATCTATAATCAAATACTATTAGAGGTTGGTCTCTTTGAAATGTGAATCACTTTCTCTAGTAAAATACCTAGAGAAATCTCAAAATATTTTTTTTATTTTTGGGCCTGAGGTTGTCTTAAGGAATAATTCAAAAGATATAATTAGGAAATATTTATCACAAAAAGGGTTTAATGAAAGGAGAATTGTCACCAAGGAAAATTTTGATCGAATAGAGGAAATTATTATTGAAAGTTCTGGTGGGTCTCTTTTTGGATCTAAATTAATTATTGATATCAGTCATGACCAAGGGCGATTGCCAGAAAAAGTAGAAAATATATTTAATATAGAAAACATTTTTAATAATAAAAATATTGCCATAATCATAAATTCTCATAACGAAAAATTAAATAGTAATACAAAGCTTTATAAAGCAATGGAAAAAAATGCTCTCATTATTGGGTGCAATAAATTAAAGTCTTTTGAAGAAAAAATCTGGTTAAAATCACAATTAGAATTTATTCCAGAACAAGACAGAAAAAATTTTGTACAAAATATTTATGAATTAAATGCTGGAAACTTAGTTGCTCAACAAAATGAAATAAATATCCTTAAATTAATATATAAAAATGGTATGGATATTTCTAATCTACTTTATACAGATTCAGCTGAATTTGAACCTTTTGAACTTGAGGATGCTGTTACAAATTTAAATACAAAACATGCATTAAGGATTACTAGCTCAATAAAAGACTCTGAAGCTCATTATGCTCCCCTTTTAGTATGGATAATTGGAAAAATCGTTACCAGTTCTGCAATTGCAAAGCAAAATGAAAATCCTAAATTAAGTCTAGAAAAGTCAGGAATCTGGAGTAGCAAAATTGCAAGCTATATGAAATTCATTAAATTTCATTCTCTACAAAAACTAATATCACTGCAAAAGAATGTTTATGAATTAGATTTATCAAATAAAGGTTTATCTAAAAAAAATTTCTGGGATGATGTAGACAGAATGATTATAAGTCTTACAAAAAATTAAATAAAAAACTTAGAGTCAAATATTTTCTTACAAGACATATAGAGAGAATCATCAAGATTTAATGAGTGCTCGATATTAATTATATTTTCTATTGGAGCCATTCCTTTAGTGGAGCTTGTAAGCCAAGCAGATGTTGCTTTCTGAAGTTCATAATAATTAAAATCTCCTTCATGAACCTTAATACCATTTTCTAAAAGAGCCTCTATTAAAATTGATCTTGTTATACCTGGCAAAATATTATTGGTTAAGGCTGGAGTGAAAATATTACCATTACTAATAAAAAACAAATTTGAGGCTCCGGCCTCAGTAAGTATTCCATCTTTGTGCATAATAACTTCATCACAAGAAAGTGATTTAGCATTATTCATATGCAAAACATTGGCTAATAATGAAGTTGATTTTATGTCGCACCTACCCCATCTCGTATCTTCACAAATCATTACATTTAATTTTTTGGTTTCAAACGAGCAAGGGGTTATATACCCAAAAGTTTCTACATCCATTTGGTCAGAGTACATGTGGGATCTAATCAAATCTTGTCCTCTGGTGACTTGATAATAAACATAGCCACTATCAAAATCTGATGAAGATAGTAGTTGATTAATTTCATC
>CBFHIO010000022.1:0-13691 GCA_965656035.1 Gammaproteobacteria bacterium
TGTTGAAGAAGAAGCACCTGCTGAAGAAACACCTGTTGAAGAAGAAGCACCTGCTGAAGAAACACCTGTTGAAGAAGAAGCACCTGCTGAAGAAACACCTGCTGAAGAAGCTCCTGTTGAAGAAGAAGCACCTGCTGAAGAAGCTCCTGTTGAAGAAGAAGCACCTGCTGAAGAAGAATCTGAAGAAAAAGACTCTTCAGATGATGAAAGCAAGTAATATAAATACAAAAAATTTAATTTGTATTGCTTCTATAGGCAAACCTCGAGGGTTAAAAGGGGAATTCTTTCTAAACTCATATTGCAGCCCAAAAGAAAATATTCTTGAATATTCAAACTTTTATATTCAAAACAACAGCATTCATAATTTTCAAATCGAATATATAAAAAAATTGAGTAGTAAATTTTGTGCAAAAATATTAGATATTAATGATGTTGATGAAATTAAAAAATTTACCAATTTAAAAATATATATTAATAAAGAAGATCTTCCTGGATTGGACAAGAATGAAGCATATTGGTTTGAATTAATTAATATGGAGGTTGTAGATATATCCTCAGGAGACTTTTTGGGTAGAGTTTCTTCTTTAAGTAATTTCGGAGCTCAAGACTGTTTAGAAATTAATCCTACGAAACTATCAGTAGACAATAACCAAAGATTAATCCCTTTTATTAAGGATAAATTTATTAATAAAATAGATAGAGATCAAAATATTATATATGTTAACTGGGATAAAACTTTTTGATATGAGGTTTAATGTACTTACCATTTTCCCTGAAATTTTCGACACCCTAAAATATGGGGTCACATCAAAAACCTTTGATAATAACAATTCAATAGAATGTTATGACATAAGAAAAAATGCCATAAATAAACATGGTCAAATTGATGGAAGGCTTTATGGTGGCGGTGAAGGCATGTTGATGATGCCTCAGCCACTTAAGCGTACGCTATTTGAAATTCCTGAAAATGATCGTGGTCACGTAATATATTTAAGTCCACAAGGAACGAGGCTGACACAAGACAAAATAATTGATTTGTCATCGATGCAATCATTAACATTACTTTGCGGAAGATACGAGGGAGTTGATCAAAGATTTATTGATAAATATGTTGATGAAGAAATTTCTGTAGGAGACTTTATTATGAGTGGTGGCGAGTATCCAGCTTTATGCTTAATAGATGCTATTGCAAGGAATTTACCCGGCACAGTTGGAAATGAAGATTCTGTTAACAATGATTCATTTTCTAATGGTTTATTAAAAGGCCCGGCTTATACTAGACCAGAAATTTTTGATGATGCTCAAGTCCCTGAAGTACTTCTTTCAGGAAATCATTCAAAAATTAATGATTGGAAAGTCAACAAATCACTGATTCAAACCTATTTAAGAAGACCCGACCTTATAAATAAGGTAAAATTGACAAAAAAACAAAAAAAACTCTTGGAAGAATTGGAATCTAAGGATATCCTATAGCACTTTTTAGGCAAATATGATGAATGAAACTGATAACAAAAACGTAGAAAATGAAGAAGTAGTTGCTGAAGCTGCTGAGGAAGTTTCTGAAGAATCAACTGAAGAAGTAGTTGCTGAAGCTGCTGAGGAAGTTTCTGAAGAATCAACTGAAGAAGTAGTTACTGAAGCTGCTAAAGAGAATATAGAAGTACAAGAGGATGATAACTCTCCAGTTATTTCACTCATTGAGAAAACACCTGCACAAATTGTTAGTGATTTTGAATCTAATCAGTTAAAAACAGATATTCCATCATTTAGACCAGGTGATACCATTGTGGTGTCCGTTAAAGTTAAAGAAGGCGATAGAACCAGATTACAAGCTTTTGAGGGTGTTGTAATGGGAATCAAAAAAAGAGGCCTTAATTCTTCATTTATAGTTAGAAAAATTTCAAGTGGTATTGGAGTTGAAAGAACATTCCAAACTCATAGCCCTCTAATAGATTCTATTCAAGTAAAAAGAAAAGGTGATGTAAGACAGTCCAAACTTTTCTACTTAAGAGAGAGATCAGGTAAATCGGCCAGAATTAAAGAAAGATTAGACTAATTAGATGATCGAAGACATTGAAAAGGATCATTTAATTAGGTCCTTTTTAGATTCTCTATATATCGAAAAAGGACTTTCACAAAATACAGTCTCTTCATATAAAAATGATATTTCATCATTTCTGGTTTGGGTAAATAAAAAAAATATTGATGAGTTAAAAGCAACAAGTGCAGATCTTAACAACTATATTTCATATTTATTTAAGAATGGTCTTAAAAGCTCCTCAATTAATCGAAAGATATCTTCAATAAAACATTTTTATTTATTTTTACTAAAGAAAAAAATTATTTTACATTCCCCAGTAGATGAAGTTGCAACTCCAAAACAAGAAAAATATTTACCCACATCTATGTCTGAAGATGAAGTTGAATGTCTTTTAAGCAGTCCTAAGTCTTCTTCAAAAATAGAAAGAAGAGATAAAGCAATGATAGAAATCCTTTATGCAACAGGAATGAGAATTTCGGAATTAGTAAATTTAAAGCTTACAGATATAGATTTTAATAGATCTGTACTGAAAGTTTTAGGTAAAGGTTCTAAAGAGCGTCTTGTACCTTATGGTGAAGAGGCTTCAGAGGCTTTAAGTATATATCTTAAAGATAGAAAAAAATCTGAATGCAAAGATGTATTTTTAAGTAATAGAGGGTCAAAAATTTCTAGGGGAGCTTTTTGGCAAAGAATTAAAATATATATAAAAAGAGAAAATCTTAAATCCTCAATTTCACCTCACACACTCAGGCATGCATTTGCTACACATCTTTTAAATAGAGGAGCTGATTTAAGATCAGTACAAATTTTACTAGGGCATAGTGACTTATCTACCACCCAAATATATACTCACATAGCAAAGAAAAGATTAGGTGAAATTCTAAAAAAACATCATCCTAGAGGCTAAAATGAGAAAATTTAGTATTTCATTCGTTTTTATTTTGTTGACGATATTTGTATCGTCAGACGAACAAATAATAAGAAGTAGCGTCGAAAAAATCTTGCCCAAAGGTTCGCAAATTGAAAGCATTCAAAAGTCATCTATTGCAGGTTTATATGCTGTTTATTATGGAGACTTAGAACCAATATATGTTACAGAAGATGGTAATTTTTTTATTTACGGCAATATTTTTAAAATAAATAAAGACTCTATTTCAAATATTACAGATATCGAGATAGCTCAAAGAAGATCTTTAATTCTTTCAAGTCTAGTATCAAGTGAATTAATTTCATTCAAATCTGCGAACGAAGAATATGTTGTAACAGTTTTTACTGATGTTGATTGTGGATATTGCAGAAAATTACATAATGAAATTAAAGAATATAATAAATTAGGGATCACAATAAATTATGCTGCTTTCCCAAGATCTGGCCTTGGATCAGAAGCTTTTATGAAAATGGTAAGTGCGTGGTGTTCAGAAAACAAGATGTTAAACCTGACAAGGCTTAAAAATAATAAAGAGGTTGAGATTAATTTTTGTGAAAGGCAGCCAGTTTCGAAACACTATGCTATTGGAAATAAATTAGGAGTTACTGGAACTCCAGCAATATTTTCATCTGACGGAAGATTGTTTCCAGGATATTTATCTCCAGAAGATTTGTTAATAAAATTGAAATCATAAAGTTATGCCTAATCAAGATTTTTCAAATGCACAGAAATTACCGCCATATATCTTTGGTCAAATAAATGCTCTAAAGTATGAGGCGCGTCTTCGTGGTGATGATATTATTGATTTTGGCATGGGCAATCCTGATCAACCTACACCAAGTACTGTTGTTGATAAGTTAATTGAGACTGTAAAAAATCCAGTTACACATAGGTACTCTCAATCAGCTGGACTTCCGAAGCTTCGTTTAGCAATAAAAGATTGGTATCTAAGAAGATACAACGTCGAATTAGATCAAGATTTAGAGATAGTTACATGTATGGGTTCAAAAGAGGGAATAGCTCACCTTTCTCTAGCTACATTATCAAAAGATGATAGCGTGATAGTTCAATCTCCAACTTACCCAATACATTCATATGGTGTTGTAATTGCTGGAGCTAATTTACACTCAGTAACGCTTAAAAATGATACAGATAATTTTTTAAATGATGTTGAGGAGGCAATTAATGCTTTTGAAACTAAGCCAAAAATGATTATTATTAATTTTCCATCCAATCCAACCACACAAACTGTTTCAATAAATTTTTTTGAAAAGATTGTAAAAATTGGAAAAAAATATGATGTTTGGATCATTCACGATCTTGCATATGCCGATATAGTATTTGATGAGTATAAAGCACCATCAATTCTTGAGGTTGAAGGTGCAAAAGACATAGCTGTTGAGTTTTTTACATTGTCAAAATCCTATAACATGCCTGGCTGGAGGGTTGGATTTTGTTGCGGAAATCCAAATTTAGTTCAAGCGTTAACAAAAATTAAATCTTATATGGATTATGGAACTTTTACTCCAATACAAGTTGCAGCAATCAAAGCAATAAATGAATGTGATAGTGAAGTAAGTGCTATACGTGATATGTATGAAAGCAGAAGAAATGAATTATGTGATGGACTCAATCGTATTGGCTGGGATGTTCCAAAGCCACTTGCTACAATGTTCGTGTGGGCCAAAATACCAGAAAAATTTATAAAACTAGGTTCTTTAGAATTTTGTAAAATGCTAATTGAGCATGCTCAAGTTGCTGTTTCTCCAGGCGCAGGTTTCGGCGATGATGGTGATGATTACGTAAGATTTTCACTCATTGAGAATGAACAAAGAATTAGACAGGCAGTTAGAGGCATTAAAAACTTTTTAACATTGGAAATATAATGGAAAAATTAAAATTAGGAATTTGTGGTTGGGGAAATGTTGCAACTGGATTATTCAAGGCACTAAATAGTAATGCGGATATCATCGCTTCAAATGCAGGTGCGCATTTTGAAATTAGTGTTATAGGTGCAAGAAGAGATAATCCTAAATGTAATCCAGGCAATACTCTAATTGAAAGAGATATATTTGATGTAATTAATCATGATATTGATGTGGTGGTAGAGCTTATTGGAGGAGTTGAAGTAGCAAGAGACCTCATTATTAAAGCTATCGAGAATAAAAAACATGTTGTAACTGCTAATAAAGCCGTTATCTATCATCATGGAGATGAAATTTTAAAATTAGCAAAAGAAAATGGGGTAAAAGTTCTTTTTGAGTCTGCAGTCTGTGCGGGAACTCCAATTATCAAGTTGCTTAAGGAGGAGCTTGCTGCAAATAGAGTATCAAAGATTTCAGGAATGTTGAATGGCACTTCTAATTTTATTTTATCAAATATGGAAGAAGGTGCAGAATTTGATTCAACCCTTGAATTTGCTCAAAAAGAAGGATATGCAGAGCCTGATCCAACTTTTGATATTGAGGGCATGGATGCCGCACATAAGATAGGCATTTTATCTGCTTTGGCTTTTGGAACATCTTTGCCGCCAAAAGATTTTTTTGTAGAGGGCATTACAAAAATAGCAAAAAGTGATTTTATTTATGCCAATGATATGGGTTATACCGTCAAGCACTTAGCGGTAGCTAAGGTTGATGAGGGTCGTTTAGAGTTAAGAGCTCATCCTGTTTTAATAAAACTTGATTCTCATCTTGCTAATCTCAAAGGTGTTAGAAATGGGATGGAAATTGATACAGATTTAGTTGGAAAAATACATATAGCTGGTTCAGGTGCCGGACAGGAATCAACAGCTTCTGGTTTAATTTCAGATCTTGTTAATTTAGCTAACTCTAAAGCTATAAATGAAGAAACTGAAAATAATAACAAAACTTCATATGAAGTATCAAAGTTTTCTGAACTTATCTTTCAGTACTATTTTTATATTAAAGCAGAGGATAAACCAGGTGTAATGGCTTCAATTACTTCATTAATGGCGTCTAAGGGAGTGGGAATTGAGTCTATAGTTCAAAAAGAAGAATTAGATGAGAGTTATGTTCCAATAATACTGATTACTGACCCATTTAAAGAGAGCGATTGCTCAGAACTCTATCAAGAGTTATTAAGTTTAGAGTCTGTCAAAAATATTAGATCAATTAGAATAGAGCCTAACTAATAATGTTATTTCACAGCACAAGGGGAAAAGATTCTAATAGAACATTTGAGGAAGTTCTTATGCAAGGCTTGGCTGCAGATGGAGGCTTATTTATGCCTGATTCATGGCCTCAGGTAGATCTTGAACAAATAAAAACCCTAGATAGTTTTATTGATGTAGCTAAATGCATAGTTCCTTTATTTACAAAATCATCGTTCCTAGATGAAGAGGTATTAGCATTGCTTGATAGTACCTGGCATGGTTTCTCTAAAGAAAATTTTGTAGATATTCGCAAACTTGATAATAATAAATCTATTTTAGAGTTATTTCATGGGCCAACTTCAGCTTTTAAAGATTTTGGACTTCAATTAGCTGCTGCATTTTTCAATAAGTCTTTAACTAAGCAAAATAAAACAGCAATAGTCTTAGGTGCAACCTCAGGTGATACTGGATCAGCTGCAATTGATGCTTGTAAAAGATTTCAATCAATCAAGAGCTTTATTCTTCTTCCAGATGGAAATATGTCAGAAGTTCAAAGAAGACAAATGACCACAGTTGATAGCCCTAACGTTTTTACATTGAGAGTTAATGGAACATTCGATGATTGTCAGGATATTGTTAAACAAGCATTTAATGAAAGATCTTTTTTGAAAGATGATCAATTTTTACTGGCTGTAAATTCTATTAATTGGGTAAGAATTATTGGCCAAATTTGTTACTATTTTTATGCCTCTTTAAAAATAAATAAACTGGAAAAACCAATAAATTTTTCTGTTCCAACAGGAAATTTTGGGAATGTTTTCGCATGTTATTCTGCATACAAAATGGGTATGCCTCTTAATAAAATATTAGTGGCTGTAAATGATAATAATATTCTCCATAGATTTTTTTCAGAGAATGATTACTCAAAAACTAAAGTATCTGAAACTCTCTCGCCTAGCATGGACATAAGTATCGCAAGCAATTTTGAAAGGTTGCTTTATGATTTTTATGCAGAAAGAGATTGTTCAATTTGTGATAGGTTTTATAAGAATTTTCCTCAATCACCAATTGAATTAGAAAAAAGTATGTGGCAAAAATCTAAGGATCTATTTGAGAGCTATTCTGTTGATGATATATCAACAATTAATGCAATGAAAAATACTTTTGCTTCATATGACTATTTAATTGATCCACATACAGCAGTAGCAATTGAAGCAGTTGATAAGATTAATGAAAAGCTTGATGGGGAAACTCTTATTTTATCAACAGCTCATCCAGCTAAATTCCCTGAAATCATTAAAGATGCAAATTTAGAACTACTTGAGATACCAAAGGGTCTTTCTGATGTGTTCAATTTGGATGAAAGGGCTTCACATATGCCTGCATCCAAAGAATTAATTTTTGATTTTATAATTAAGAATAATTTATAAAATGGATTCTTCAGAGCTTAAAAATAGTCTCAATGATTTAAAGATTCGCCTAGACGATATTAAAGATGGTGTTTTTGATATTACTGCTAAAGAAAAAAGACTTAAACAAATTGAGAGCGAGCTTTCAAAAGAAGAGGTTTGGTCTGATTTAGATTTATCACAAAAAATTAGCAAAGAAAAAACTGCTCTTGAAAAAACATTAAATTCATTTAAGTCCGTTGAAGAAAAAGTAACGGATGGTTTGATGTTTATTGATATAGCTGAAGAGGAGGGGGATGAAGAATCTATATCTGAAATATTTCAAAGCTTTAAGAGTTTAGAAGATTCTGTTTCTGAACTTGAATTTAGTAAAATGTTTACTAATAAAATGGACTCTGCGTCTGCGTACATAGAAATCCAATCTGGTTCGGGAGGTACTGAAGCGCAAGATTGGGCTGAAATGCTTCTGAGAATGTATACAAAGTGGTCTGAAAGCAGAAATTTTAATTATGATTTAATTGAAATCTCTCATGGTGACGTTGCTGGCATTAAGTCTGCGACATTGCATGTAAGCGGTGAGTATTCTTATGGTTGGTTAAGAACAGAGACTGGAATTCACAGATTAGTCAGAAAGTCACCGTTTGATTCTGGAAGCAGAAGACATACCTCTTTCGCATCTGTTTTTATTTCTCCAGAAGTTGATGATTCTATTGAAATAAATATAAACAATGCTGACATAAGAGTTGACACATACAGGGCATCAGGTGCTGGTGGCCAGCATGTTAATAAAACTGATTCTGCGGTGAGACTGACTCACACGCCAACAGGAGTTGTCGCTCAATGCCAAAGCGATAGATCACAGCACAAAAACAAAGAAAATGCTATGAAACAATTAAAATCTAAACTATACGAGTTAGAATTACAAAAACAAAATCAGGTAAGAAAAGAATTGGAAGAAAGTAAATCGGATATCGGTTGGGGAAGTCAAATAAGATCTTACGTTTTAGATCAATCTAGAATAAAGGATCTTAGAACTAGTTATGAAACAGGAAACACATCGGCGGTTTTAAACGGGGATCTCGATGAATTCATGAAAGCAAGTCTTAAAGCAGGAGTATAAATGGCTGAAGAAAATATTGGTGGAGAAGAGGGTATTATTGAAGAAAGAAGGAAAAAACTTCAACTTCTTAGAGATAAAAATACAGCATATATAAACGACTTTTTAAAAGAACATTATGCTCATGATCTTCATGATCAATATGATGAGCTTTCAAAAGAAGATCTAGAATTAAAAAATGTTGAGAATATTTCTGTTGCTGGAAGGGTTGTGCTTATGAGGGTAATGGGTAACGCTAGTTTTGCAACCATAAGAGATTCTAGTGGCGATATTCAAGTTTACGTTAGTAAAAATACCGTAGATATCGATATATATGAAGATTTTAAAACTTGGGATTTAGGAGATATCGTTGGCATTAAAGGAAAATTATTTAAAACAAAAACAAATGAGCTAACAATTGAAGCTAGTATGGTTAGTTTGATTACAAAATCAATAAGACCTATGCCTGATAAATTTAAAGGTCTTGCTGATATTGAGACAAGATATAGACAAAGATACCTTGATTTAATGAGTAACGAAAATCAAAAGGAATTGTTTCTAAATAGGTCAGCTATAATTGAATCATTAAGAGGGTCTCTTAAAGATAAAAATTTTGTTGAAGTAGAAACACCTATGATGCACCCAATACCAGGTGGTGCTGTTGCAAGACCATTTGTTACTAAACATAATGCCTTGGATAGAGAATTATTTTTAAGGATAGCGCCTGAGCTTTATTTAAAAAGACTTTTAGTAGGTGGTTTCGAGAGGGTTTTTGAAATTAATAGAAGTTTTAGAAACGAAGGCTTATCAACAAAACATAATCCAGAATTTACTATGCTTGAGTATTATGAGGCTTTCACCACGCTAGAAAATACTATTGAATTTACTGAAAGCATGATCAAAAAAGCGTGTGAGCTTATTAATGATTCATTAAATATATCTTGGGGAGAAGATAAAATTAATTTATCAAAATTTAGAAAAGCAAAACTCGCTGATCTGGTATTAGAACATAATAATTCAATTAGTGAAGATGAAATAGCAAAAATGGGTGGCAAAGAATTGCTTGAATTATTTGAATCAACTGTAGAAGAAAATTTAATCGAACCAACTTTTGTTATAGGTTACCCCGTTGAAGTTTCACCTCTTTCTAGAAGAAATAATAAAAATCCAGAAATAGCTGATAGATTTGAACTATTTATTGGTGGAAAAGAGATTGCAAATGGCTTTTGTGAGTTAAACGATCCAGATGATCAAGCTGAAAGATTTAGGGAGCAGGTAAAAGCGAAAGATACTGGCGACAAAGAAGCTATGTCATTTGATGAAGATTACATAACTGCATTAGAACATGGTATGCCGCCTGCTGTTGGAGTCGGTATTGGAATTGACAGGTTGGTAATGCTGATCACCAATCAAACATCAATAAGAGATGTTATTTTATTCCCACAATTAAAATCTTAAGAATTACCTGAAGGTATATCTTTGTATGGCATTCCCTTGTCTGCTCTTGCATCTTGAGGAAGCCCAAGCACTCTTTCTGCAATGATATTCTTAAGAATTTCATCAGTACCACCAGCTATTCTTAATCCAGGAGCACCAAGCCAAGCATTCTGAAAACTTTGTATTTCAGGATCATCTGTTTTTAACATACCTGCCATATCAAGCGAATCCATGCCGAAGGCACCAATATTTTGTAATTTATTTGCGCTAACTATTTTGGTTATTGAAGCTTCTGGTCCAGGTGTTTCGCCTCTCGATAAAGCAGACATAGTTCTAAGTTTAGTATTTTTTAATCCGTTAGCTTCACAGTACCAATCTGCAATTGATGATCTTACTGATTTGTTATTTATTAGAGGCTCACCAGAGTCATCTTGTTTTTTTGCCCATCTAAAAGCATCTTCAACATCAGCTCCATTAGCATCACCAACGGCAAGCCTTTCATTCATAAGGGTTGTTATTGCAACTTTCCATCCGTCTCCAACTTCTCCAAGCCTCTGAGAATCAGGTACAACTACATCAGTAAAATAAACCTCATTAAAGCTTGAGCCGCCTGTAATTTGTTTAATTGGTTTTACTTCAACTCCAGGAGATTTCATATCTAAGAAGAAAAATGTCATCCCTTTATGTTTTTCAAGATTTGGATCATGTCTTACAACTAAAATTCCATAATCTGAAAAATGTGCCCCTGAGGTCCATACCTTTTGGCCATTAATAATCCAATTATCGCCATCTTTTACAGCCTTGCTTCTCAAGCCAGCAACATCTGAGCCTGCTGACGGCTCTGAGAAAAGCTGGCACCATATTTCCTTGCCTTCTGCCATTGCTGGAAGGTATCTAGCTTTTTGCTCTTCAGTTGCATATTCCATCATTACTGGTCCAGCCATGCCTAAACCAATTTCAAAAATACCTTTAGGGACATTAAATTTTGACTCTTCTTCAGCCCAAATAATTCTTTCAATAGCAGAGGCACCAATACCGCCAAATTCCTTCGGCCAATGTAACATGGCCCAACCTGCATCATACTTCTTTTTTTGCCATTCCTTAGCAACTTGTAAAAAATCAATATTTGCAAATTCATTTTTTTCGAGACCTGTCTTAAGTTTGGCATTTTTTTCTAGCCAATCTCTGCAGGTTTTTCTAAATTTTGCTTGTTCAGGCGTATCTTTAAAATCCATAATTTTTCCTAATTAATATTTGATTGTTCTAAGTTAGAAACAAGTTTTTCTTTCCAATTAGCAAGAGAACCAATATTTAATGAAAGCAGTTTTGATCTTTTATAAAAAAGATGGCAATCATATTCCCATGTATAACCATTTCCACCATGAGTCTGAATATTTTCTTTTGAACATAACTCATAAGCTTTTGTTGCACTTACTCTAGCAGTTGCTGCAGCTACAGGTAAATCTGAAGATTCTGAGGACAATGCCCAAGCAGCATAGTAGGAATTAGACTTAGCTAAAGTTAAAGCAACATACATATCTGCTAATTTGTGTTTAATACCCTGATAAGAGCCAATAGGTTTCCCAAAAGCATATCTTTCGTTAGCATAATTTACTGCCATGTCTAATGCGGCTTGAGAACCTCCAATTTGCTCAAAGCTATATAATACAGCCGCTTGATTAATAATCGATTCGTATAAAATCCAACCATTACCTTCATCTCCAATAAGTGCACTTGGTACTTGTTTCATTTCTAATGAATAGTGGCCCCTACTTCCATCGATATTTTCAACTTGGTTGATTGATACTTCTTTGCAAGATAAATCAACCAGCCTCAAGTCTATTCCTCTTGAAGATTTGCAGACAATAATTGAATGAGTAGCAGCCTCACAATCAGGAACTGCAATTTTTGTACCTGAAATTAAGTCATTCGAAACTTCAGTTTTGATATTATTATTTGTTGGAGCTAAAAAATCTTCAGTCACCGCTATCGTGCCAACCACTTCTCCAGTAACAAGCTTGGGAAGTATTTCCTTTTTAAGCTCCTCACTCCCATATTTAATTACGGCCTCGGTAAACAAATAAACTGATGAAGAGAAGGGCACTGGTGCTAGATGTCTCCCTAATTCTTCAGCAATTACACATAGCTCAAGGTGGCCAAGGCCTAATCCCTCATATTCCTCAGGAATTCTAATACCTGTCCAACCTAATTCAATTATTTTTTGCCATAAATCATTATCAAACGACCCTGTACCTTCTAATACCTTTCTTGATCGTTTTACGCTTTCTTCCTTTTCAAGAAATTTTTTTGCTTCACTTTGAAGGAATTTTTGATCCTCCGAAAAATCTAAATTCATATAAACCTTTTATAGTTATTGTAAAATATACTGTAGGACGATAAGTTAACGACGCTACTATTAAAAAATATAGCATATAGAGATAATTTTTTGTATTTAAATGAAAAAAGATATTAGACCAGATAAAGCCTCGCCAGCTTACTTAAAAAAAACAAAATCCGGAGGCTTATTTGTTGGTTTTCTTTATGTTCTTTTATTTATGAGTATTTTAGGCCTTGGTATTTGGCAAAGCTTTGAGTCAAGTTATACAGACGCTAAAATAAAAACTAACGAAGATAGGTTGGCTATCATTGAAGAGCAAATGAATATAGCTGATGAGATTAATAACGACTCTTTAACAGATATTTCCTCTTCAATTCAATTTCTTGATAAAGAAGTTCGTAAGTTATGGGACCTTAGCAATAAAAGAAATAAAGTAAATATATCTAAATTATTATCTTCAACAGCTGAAATAGAAAGATCAATAACTAAGATAAATGAATCTCTTGATGAGTATAAAATTGATTTATCTTCTAATACAAAGAAAATAAACGAAATTAAGCCCTCTATAGCCGAAATTAAAGACATTCAGATAAATCTTAAAAGCATTGAAACGCAATTAATACTAATTGATGACTCTGTACAAGCCTTAAATAATTATAAAAAACAATTAAATCAATTAATCTTAGAGATTCAAACAGAACTTTCTGCATTAAAACAACCTGAGTTTGAAGAATCAATAAATTGACAATGTTGCAATTAATGATAATTTTATGAGTTATGAATAGAACTTTCCTGCAGATATTTCTTTTATTAGCTTTTATACCTCTTGCTATTTTAGTTGGTTATGGAATCCTAGTTATTGCCCCAATTTTTTGTTGCTTTCTTGCAATAAACTCTTATAAATTTAAAAACTATAAAGAAATGTATATTTGGATGGGTGTGGGTGCATTAACATTTTTTCTGGCTTTATTTATGCTTGGTGTTTTGTGAAGATAATTAGAATTTTTATTTTTTGCATATCAATTCTATGCCTAACTCTAGGAATAACAACGATGTTATCTCCTGACATAAATTTCACTTTATCACTTCTAGGCATTGCAAACATTCAAGCAGCTTATTTCGTAAGACTCTATGCAGGATTCATTACAGCTGTTGGTTATTTATCAATGAGATTCTTATATTCTTCATCTAAAGTTCAAATTGGTACAGTCATAATGTATATAATTTGTTTTATAGCAATATCAAAAATATTTAGCTTCATTTATGAAGGATTTACTCTTCTAAAAATAACATCATTCTTCATTGGTATCGCTTTTGCGGCAGGTTT
>CBFHIO010000023.1:0-13183 GCA_965656035.1 Gammaproteobacteria bacterium
ATGGTGATGGGATTGCCGCCACCAACAGGCACGCCCCCAACATTAACAACAGAAGTTTCTTTTCTTTTAATCCAGTTACTCATCATTAAATATAATAGTGCTCACGTTAAGTCTATTAGCATTAGTAATAAAATCAATGTTATTACCATTATATGAAGCTTCTATAGCTTCGGCATTGCCAACAACAATTTTAAATGGTTTTTCAACCTCAACCTCAAAGCTATCTCCATATTTAAATAATTTATTGATTATCAACTTATCATATGCATATATTTCAATCCAGCACTCATCAAAGAAGCTTAGAAGAAGTTTATTTGAGACACTGATTGAAGGTTTGTCCTTATTTATGATTGCAGGAGTTTCTATTAAATTATCAAAATTAGTAGCTTCTTCTATTTTATTTGTTTCAATTTTGGTAAAAGTTTCTTTTACTGATGATGGTTCACTGTTATTAGCTTCCTTGGGAAAACCAATATTTATATAAACAACCGTAACAATAATTAAACCTATTATTCCTGCGATTTTAAACATTGGGAATAAAGAAGGATTATTTTTAGCAATAGATTTTTTAATAATTCTATCTTGTCTATTGTCGTTCTCAAAAAAAGGAGGAAACTCACATTCTATTGATAAAAAATCTTGGTATTTGGTAAAGTAGGCTTTAGCAAAAACCTCACTTGGAAAAACTGAATAATCACCAGACTCTATTGCATTTATATACATTACATTTATAAATGCTGTATTAGAAACTTCAACTTTGCTTAAACCAAGCTCGTTTCTTGCTACCTTAAAAACCTTACCAATTTTTGCTGATCTGGCTGATTTAAAATTTTGTGTCATGATATGAGTTTGTGGGGTATGAGCTTCTTGCCTTTTATTGATTTATTTAATTTGCCAACGAGCTGACCACATGCCCCATCAATTGCATCTCCTCTTGTGACTCTTAATGTTGTTATAAAACCTTTATCCATAAGAATCTTCTTAAAGTTTTCAATTGTTTTGGTTTCTGAACGCTTATAGTTTGAACCTTCAAAGGGGTTGAAAGGTATTAAATTAATTTTACACGATATGTTTGATAATAATTTTGCTAGTTTTTTTGCTAATTCTTCTGAGTCATTTATGCCATCAATCAAAATATATTCAATGGTGATGCTTCTTTTGCCATCATAGTTTTTTATGTACTTGTTACATGAATTAATTAAATTGCTTATTGGGTATTTCTTATTTATTGGAACTATTTCATCTCTCAATTCATTTGTTGGTGCATGGAGCGATATAGCCAAGGAGACATCAATTTCATCGCTTAGTTTATCTATCTGAGGCGTTATACCTGATGTGCTAATAGTTATTCTTTTTCTTGAAAGTCCGTAGGCAAGTTGCTCCTTCATAATCTTTGCTGACTCAATAACAGGCTCAAAATTTAAAAGCGGCTCTCCCATACCCATAAATACAACATTAGTAATAGGAGGCTGATCCTCATGATAAAAATTAGCAAGCCATAGTTGGCCAATAATTTCATCAGAAGTAAGATTTGTTTCAAACCCTTGTGCACCAGTAGCACAAAAAGTGCACTGCAAAGCACACCCTGCCTGAGATGATATGCAAAGAGTCATTCTTTTCTTTTCAGGTATTCTTACCATTTCAATCATGGACCCAGACTCAAGCTTTACTAAATATTTAATAGTTCCCTCTGGAGATTTATAAACTTTTTCAATGATTGGTGTCTTTAGACAAGCTATTAAATCAAGCTTGTCTCTCAAAATTTTATTGAAGTCTGTCATCTGACTAAATTCTAGAACACCTTTCTGGTGTATCCATTTGATTAATTGCTTAGCCCTGAATTTAGGTTCATTAATGTTATTAAAAAAAACTTCTAGGGATTCAAGAGAATACCCTAGGAGATTTATTTTTTTATGAGACAAAATCTATTTAGATACTATTTCTTCTTCAGTGAAAAAATAATTTATTTCCCTTACAGCACTTTTTTCAGAATCAGACCCATGAACTGCATTAGCATCTATGCTATTTGCAAAATCTGCTCTTATTGTTCCTGGATCAGCTTCTTGGGGATTGGTGCTGCCCATAAGTTCTCTATTTTTTTGAATTGCTCCGTTTCCTTCGAGTATTTGAACAAAAACTGGACCGGATGTCATAAACTTCTTAAGATCTTCAAAGAAAGGTCTTCCTTCATGCTCGGCATAAAATCCCGAAGCCATTTCATCATCAAGCTGAATTAGTTTGCCAGCAACAAGATGAAGGCCATTTTCCTCAAATCTGGAAATTATTTTTCCAATAATATTTTTTGATACTGCATCCGGTTTGATTATAGATAGTGTGCGCTCTATTGCCATTTTAAATTCCTTATAAAAAATTTTAGGTATTATATGAAAGTTATTTAGATTCTTCTATCCATAACATCTGAATAGCTTCAAGAATTTTCTCATTTGATTTATTTGGATCTCCTATAAACCCATCAAGGCTGCATATTTTATTATGCAGATCGGGAAAACTTATCCACTGCGGATCAATATCTGGAAATTTTTCTGAAAGCTCGATAGCAATATCATTTGTATCTAACCAGTCTATTCTAGTCATTAGTGATTCTCTGAAACCATGTTTATATTATATTTAGGTATTTCAATTTCAATATCTTCGTTTATTGGTATTGCTTGACAACTTAGTCTTGATGTTTGTTCAAGCCCCCATGCTTTATCTAGAAGATCTTCTTCGATTTCACTTGCTTCATCTAAGCTATCAAAGCCTTTACGAACTATACAATGACAGGTTGTGCATGCCGCAGACATCTCACAAGCATGCTCAATCTGTATACCATTTCTTAAGGCCGCCTCACATATAGTTTCATCTGGTTGATTTTCAAATAAAGCTCCTTCAGGACAAAGGTCTTCATGAGGCAAGATTTTTATCTTAGGCATTGCTAAATAGTAAAGCTTTCACCACAACCACATACTGCTTTAGCATTTGGATTTAAAAATTTTATCCCTTGGTTAAGGCCGTCTTTTTGATAGTCAACTAAACTACCTTTTAGAAAATCTAAACTACTATTATCGACAAAAATTTTGCATCCGTTTTTTTCGAAAACAACACCATCATCTTCAAAAGAATCAACATAATCAAAAAAATATTCATAACCTGAGCATCCTGCTTTTTTAACCCCAATTTTAATTCCAAGTCCTTTACCTCGAATTTCTAAACTGGATAGAAAATGATCAATTGCAGAATCTGAAAAATTTAAGTCTGATGAATTAAAAGCCTGCATAGTTGTTTATTGTTTAGATTCGTAATCTTCTATTGCTTGTTTTATTGAGTCTTCAGCTAAGACAGAACAATGTATTTTTATTGGAGGCAACTCAAGAGCATCAACAATCTCTTTATTTTTTATAGCTTTGGCTTCTTCTAAAGTTTTGCCAATTAGCATATCAACAAGCTCACTTGAAGATGCTATAGCAGAGCCACAACCGTATGTCTTAAACTTAACATCTTTTATTATGTGGGTATTTCCAGATGGTTCACATTTTATCTGCAGCTTCATGACATCACCACAAGCAGGTGCGCCAACCATTCCTGTTCCAACATTTTCTTCCTTAGGGTCAAACCTTCCAACATTAAATGCTTTAGGATCGTTAAGAGTATTCTCAAATTTATCGACAACTTTTTTACTATAAGCCATTTAAAGCCTCCATTATTAGTGCGTATTCCATGTAACCGTATCTAAATCAATTCCATCAAGATGCATTTCCCAAAGTGGAGATAGCTCTCTTAATCTTTCTACTACGTTGCTTAATATTGATAATGTTTTATCTACATCGCTATCTTTTGTGAATCTTCCAAAAGAAAATCTTATTGAACTATGAGCTAATTCATCCTTTCTTCCAAGCGCTCTTAATACATATGAAGGTTCCAGACTGGCAGATGTACAAGCCGATCCTGAAGAAACAGCAATATCCTTTAATCCCATGATCAATGACTCACCTTCAACAAAATTAAAGCTCATATTTAATATGTTAGGCACTTTATTATTAAGATCACCATTTATGTAGACATGTTCAATTTTTGAAGCTTCATTTAAAAATTTTTCGTGATACTTTGCAATCATTTCATGGTCTTTTGCCATTTCTAACTTAGCAAGTCTGAATGCTTCTCCCATACCAGCAATTTGATGGGGAGCTAATGTGCCAGATCTCATGCCTCTTTCGTGACCTCCACCATGAATTAATGCTTCAATTCTTACTCGTGGCTTTCTTCTAACAAATAAGGCACCAACACCTTTAGGTCCATATGTTTTATGAGCAGAAAATGACATCAAATCTACAGGTAACGTTGAGAGGTCAATTTCTACTTTTCCAGTGCTTTGCGCAGCATCAACATGAAAAAATACACCTGCTTCTCTTGTTATTTCTCCAATTGATTGCAAGTCATTTAATGTTCCTAACTCATTGTTAATGTGCATTAATGAGACTAATATTGTTGACTCTTTTATAGCTTCTTTTACCTGATCAGGCTGAATAATACCGAATTCATTAGGCTCAAGGTAAGTAACTTCAAATCCCTCTCTTTCTAATTGTCTACATGGATCTAGTACTGCTTTATGCTCTATTTTAGAAGTAATAATATGATTACCTTTAGATTTATAAAATCTAGCAACGCCTTTTACAGCAAGATTGTCAGCTTCAGTAGCACCAGAAGTCCACACAATCTCTCTAGGGTCTGCATTAACAAGGTTAGCAACATGAGATCTAGCTTCTTCAACTGCATCATCAGCCTTCCATCCATATCTGTGAGAACGAGAAGCTGGATTACCAAACTCACCATCTGGTGTTAGGTACTCCATCATCTTTGAAGCTACACGAGGGTCAACTGGAGTGGTTGACGCATAATCTAAATATATCGTTGATTTTTCATTCATTTATACAATCTCTTTAAGTTTTATATATGGGCTATTGTTTGTTTCTACAAGTGTATTAATTGTTATATTGGATAAGTAATTATTTACAACATCATTCAGGTCATGCCATAAGTTATGGGTATTACATTTTTGACCATTATTGCATGTATTCATGCCACTACAGCTTGTTGCGTCTAAATCCTCTTCAACAGCATTCATAATGTCTTTAATTGTAACTAACGCTGGGTCCTTAGCATAAAGATAGCCTCCATTACGACCTCTTGAGCTAGCAACTATCCCGAAAAGCCTAAGCTTTCTAAAAATTTGTTCTAAATATGATATTTCAATATTTTGATTAGCAGAAATATCGCTTAATGAAACCGGGCCTTCTGAGGCTAAAAGTTTAAGTTCTACTAGCGCATTTACTGCGTATTTACTTTTTGTGGTTAGTTTCACGCATGAATTATAAATACCTGACTGTTTTAGTCAACTATTATATTCATACCCAGTCTATCAGCAACCTGATGGTAAGATTCAACAACGTCACCAAGACCTTGTCTAAACCTATCTTTATCCATTTTCTTCAAAGTTTCAGAATCCCATAGCCTACAACCGTCTGGAGTAAACTCATCAGCTAATAAAATTTTGCCTTGACTGGAAACACCAAATTCAACTTTAAAATCTACCAATATTAAATTAGAGTTTATAAATAACTCTTTTAAAACTGTATTTACTTTATAAGTTAGTTCTTTCATCTTCTCAATTTGATCTTTATTAGCCCAGCCAAAAGAAATAATATGTTCGTCATTAATTAATGGGTCGCCTAGCTCATCATCTTTTAAAAAGAATTCAAATAAAGGGTTTTCCAATACAAGCCCATCTTCTGTACCCAGTCTTCTGCATATTGACCCTGATGCTCTATTTCTAATTACGCATTCTATTGGAAACATGTCTAATTTATATACAAGAGAATCATTACTATTCAAGACTTCGATGTGATGGGTCTCAACACCATTTTTTTCAAGATGATTCATAATAAATGCATTAAATTGATTATTGACAGCTCCCTTACCTAATAAGGCTTCTTTCTTTTTACCGTCAAAAGCAGATGTATCATCACTAAAATGCATTACCAGTTGATCATCATTAGAAGTTGTAAAAAGCGACTTTGCTTTTCCTTTTGTTATTTCTTTAATTTTTTCCATAATTAACCCTAGCTTAGAGATTCATTAATTTTTGAGATTAGCTTTTCAGAATCTTCAATTTTACCATCTTTTGAATATGCCCTTACATATGTTTTTTTATTTTTTTCAGTAATTTTTATCTCGAATTGAGCACCATCAAAATTTATCTTATTATTCTTACTGCTGCCAAAATTTAGAAATGAGAAAAGCCCATCCTCCTCTTCTTGAGCATAACTAACATAAAAAATACCATTGCTTCTATCCTTGTCATTTACGAAAATTTCAGAAGCGTCCATAGCTTTCGTTACTGAAGACCATGCTCTATCGAAATTTAAATCAAGCTCTATAACGGTCTGACCATTCTCAACAAAAATCTTTGCTTTCTTTATATCATTGAGGTTTTGAGCAGCCAAAGAAGTACCCGAGAACTCATCAACAGATTCAGCAAAATAATTAACTAAATTGCTAAGCTCAGATTGTATTAACTCTGGGTTGCTAATAATCTCATCTGAACTCTTGTTAATTTGTGCTAGAAAAATTTCAGTAGAAGCCTCTTTAATGCCGTGTTCGATTTTCATTTTTAATATTGAAGTTTCATCAAAATTTATGTCTATTTCTCCTATTAAAGGGTCAGCATTAAGAGTTTCATATGAGGATGTATTCCAATAACTTTTGGTTATAGGCCATGATGTTGAGGGCAAGGTCTCAACATATATCCACATCAATTCACCTAAACGTCTTAATTGAACCGAACTATTGCCCGAAGATGCAAAAATTTGTCTAGGCTTGGGCACTTCCTGATCATCGGACAAATCTGCAGCTGCATCAACTGGATAATGATTTTCAATAGCTACAATGTTTAAACCATCTGGTAGAACCACATCTTCTTCAACTTGTTCTTTAAGAAATGCATTCTTTGTAGGCGGGAACAATCCTTCGGGTCCAGATATGTATGAACACGAGGTTGTTAAAATTAATAAATTGATTGTAAGAAGTTTTTTCATTTAAATTAATTTAAGCTTGTTTAGTTCTGACAAAATTTCATCATGATAAGTTTCATCTAATTCTATCAAAGGAAGTCTAATCGAATTCTCAATCTTTGCCATTTTATTTAACATCCATTTGACTGGAATCGGATTAGACTCAACAAACAATAATCTATACAAATTATTGTTAATCTCATTTAGTTTCTTTGCTTCCTCGAGATTATTGTCTCTAATGAATTTACATATTTGAGAAATTGATTTCGGTATGACATTAGCCGCCACAGAAATAACTCCGTTAGCACCTTCTAATAAAGCACTCATAAAGGTGGGATCATCCCCTGAAAGAATAGCAAAATTAGAAGAATTATTCGAAATTTTTACCAACTCTTTAATTCTTTCTATATCATCAACAGCTTCTTTAAGACCTACAATATTGTCATGATCAGAAAGAACTCTAACTGTTTCAGGCTTTAGATCACAAGCTGTTCTTGAAGGCACATTATATAAAATTTGTTTAATATCAACACTATTAGCAATTTTTTCATAGTGCGCTAACAACCCTCTTTGATTTGGCTTGTTGTAATATGGTGTGACTAGTAAAACATAATCAGCGCCTTTTAATTTTGCCTCAAGAGATAGCTCAATAGCTTCTTCAGTAGAGTTTGCTCCTGTTCCAGCAATAACTGGAATTCTTTTTTGAACATATTTTATTGTAAAATCAATAACCTCAATATGCTCTTTAACATTTAAAGTAGCTGATTCCCCAGTAGTGCCGACTGATACTACCCCATCAGTTCCATTATCAATATGCCAATCTATTAGACTGCTAAGAGACCCATAATCAACAGCACCATTCTTTAAAAGAGGTGTCACTAAAGCAACTAAACTACCTTGTAAAACTTGCATTGATAAATTATTCAGTAAAAAATAGGACTATACACTATTTTATTATAAATACTTATAAGGTAAAAAATTATGGCTAAAAATTTTCAAGGAAAAAAATGTCCAAAGTTCAGTGGAGAATGCACTAGCGGGCTATCTCTATCCAATAAAGATTTTGAAGGTAAAAATCTAGTTATTTATTTTTATCCTAAAGATAGTACGCCTGGATGTACTACTGAAGGTCAAGAATTTAGAGATAACTACAAATCTTTCAAACAGTTTAATACTGATGTTCTTGGTATCTCTAGAGATTCAATCAAGAGTCATGAAAATTTTAAATCAAAACAATCATTTCCATTTGAACTCTTGTCAGATCCTGATGAAAAAGTATGCAACGCTTTTGACGTCATGAAGTTAAAGTCAATGTACGGAAGAGAGTATATGGGTGTTGATAGATGTACGTTTTTAATTGATACAACTGGAAAAGTTATAAAGGAATGGCGATCTGTAAAAGTTAAAGGCCATGTGGAAGAGGTATTAAATGCAGTTAAAGATTTAACTTAAATCATTATTGGAGGATGCTGGCCATGCATTCCAAACAGCTTTTATAAAAGTCGCAATTGGTATAGAAAAGAATACACCCCAAAAACCAAACATGCTGCCAAATATAAAGACTGCAAGAATTATTACAACTGGATGTAGCTTTACTGTTTCAGAAAAAATTATAGGAACAAGCAAATTGCCGTCAATCATCTGCAACAGTAGATAGAGGCCAATTAATACATAGAATTCTGTTACAAGACCAAACTGAAGTAACCCCACTACCACAATAGGAATCGTTACCAAGAAAGCCCCAACAAAAGGAATGATAACTGATAACCCAACTAGGACAGATAACAAGGCTGTGTAATTTAAACCCAATGAAGCAAATATGATGGCTGCAGCAATACCAACAATAAATATTTCAATAGTCTTACCTCTTACATAGTTGCTAAGCTGATCGTCCATTTCAGCCCAAATACTTGTAAACATTTCTCTTTTACCTGGAATGAATTTCAAAAATCCTTCAATAATATTCTTCCTGTCAAATAAAAAGAAGTACACAAGTATTGGGAATAAAATAATATATATAAGAAATGTTATAGTGCTCTGTATGCCGTAAATAGAGGATTTAACAACATTTTGGGCTATTGCACTAGCCTCTTCTGAAACAGTTTGAAAAAAGGCAGTAATTTGTTCAGATGAAACTAGATCTGGGAATTTGGCAGGTAAGTCGGCAATAAAATCAAGAAAGTTGTTTACAAGATTTGGAGCATCAAGAATGAAGGCTTGAAGCTGAGTATAAAGTAATGGAACTAGCCATATCAATAAAGCCGCACCAGTTATTATAAATATTGAAAAGGTGAGAATTAATGCAACATTTTCACTAACTTTATAAGATTGGATTTTCTTCTGCAAACCTACAAGCAAATAAGCAACAACAATGCTTATCATGAAAGGAGTTAGAATAGATCCAAATAAAGATAGAACAATAAAAAAAAATATGATTGATAATGAAAAGATAACAGTCTCCTCATTGATAAATATATTTTTTAAAACTTTATTTAATTGCTCAAACATTTATTTCACTATTAACATTTATAATTTTGAACTCTAATGTAAAAAAAGCAGTCAAAATTGATGAATGTATAATCAATTAACCTTTAACTTGGGATATATTAATCTAAAAAACATGTTTATGTTAGTTTTTGCAGGTTTCAATAAATAGCAATATTAAAAATGAAGAGATGCGTACAAGTAATAATTTCTATACTATCATTGCCCCTTTTTAGTCAGGAAGTAAACAATTTAGAATTACCCGAGCTTGGTGATAGAGTTTCTGGGGCAGTTTCAACATCTGAAGAAAAAATAATTGGTAAAGAATTTTTAAAACAAGTTTATTTTCAAGCCTCTTTAATATCTGATCCCTTAATACAGGAATACACAGAGCTGCTTACATATAGACTTTCTGAATTCAGTGAAGTTAAAGATAGACGCTTCACAGTTCTCTTGATAGATGATGATTCTTTAAATGCCTTTGCTGCCCCCGGAGGAGTGATTGGTGTAAACGGAGGTTTATTTCTTAATTCTGATAATGAGGCACAATTTTCCTCTGTTATGGCTCATGAACTCGCTCATTTAAGCCAAAGACATTTTGCAAGAAATGTTTTAAATGCTCAGGATAGAAGCCTTGCATCATCTTTGACAATGATCTCATCAATTGCCTTAGCGTTGATAACTAATAATCCTAGTGCAATGGTAGTTGGGCCTGCATTGATGCAAACACAAAATCTGAGATATAGCAGACTTTTTGAAAAAGAAGCTGATAGGGTTGGCTTTGCTAATTTAGTTAGAGCGGGATACTACCCAAGAGCAATGGGTGAGATGTTTGAAAATATGAATGACCTTCGAAGACTTGCTGGTGAAGCCCCACCAGAATTTCTATTAACCCACCCTCTTTCATCCTCTAGAATAAGTGATGCACTGAATGCTGCTGAAGGAGTTCCCGAAGAAGGTACAAAAAAAGACACTTTAGAATTTTCTCTTATTAAATCAAGACTTAAAGTGTTTTACGAAAGAATTCCAAGTCAGTCAATTATATATTTCAATGCTGAGATAAAAAAAGAAAACTCTGATTCAAACATTTATGGCCTAGCTTTAGCATATAGTCAAAATAATGATTTAAATGAATCTGAAAAACTTATTAACATTCTTGTAAATAAATATCCAAAAAATTTATTTTTAAATACAACCAAAATTGAAATACTTACTAAAGCTCAAAAGTATGATGAAGCTCTAAATTTAGCAAATGCTTTTTTGGAAATCTCTCCAAAGAACTACCCCCTCACAATTACCAAATCAAAATTATTGCTTGAAATGAAAAGGTTTTTTGAATCTGAAGAATTGATACGCGATCAATTAATTAGAAGGAATGACGATCCTGAATTATGGTTACTATTATCTGAAATTCAAAGGAATAGTAAAAATATTGTTGGCTATCATCAATCCAGAGCAGAATATTTTTTATTACTGGGTCAAAACGAACAAGCGCTTGGACAACTTGAGTTTGCCTTAAATCTGACAAAAAATAATTTTCAGGTTTCTGAGAGAATAATGAATCAAATTATCTCAATTAAAAAAGCTATTGGTGAATCTAGGGGTTTTTAGACTTAGCTTCAAAAATTTTTGAAATTTTATATCCTGTCAATGAAAAAATACCTGCAAATGGTATTGCTAAAAGCGGAACAACGGAAATACTTATTGCTGCTACTTTTCCAATACTTACAAAGAGACTTCCGGTTAAATCACCAAATCTTGTTATGAAGGTGTCGATGAATACGGTTGATTTATATCTATCTTTTTTCTTAAGTTGGCTATAAATAATTTCTCTACTGGGTTTATTAAAGCCATATTCAAAAACTCTTAGTAATGCTTGAGAAAAAACTACCACTCCCACAGAAGGAGCCAGGCCGTATAGAAGAAACACAATAATAAAGAGCAAGCCATAAACTATTAAAATCATAGATGTTCCAAAATAAGAGATAACAAAATATGTCAGTGTTAACTGAGTAATTAATGTTAAAGGTGAAACGAGTTGCTCAATGCGGTTAAACAAAACAATTCTATCTGATGATAAGTCTGAATAAGATTCAATAATAGGTATTGCACTAATCCACTGAACAGTCATCAATGCAGTAAATAACCAGGAGTATATAGCAACAGATTTAACTTCCTTTACAGATATTATATTTGAAATTGCATCAGACCAATTTCCTCCCACCCTTTTTATAAGTACATCAGAATTATTAATATTAACTAAATAAATTGCGACCATGATTGCAAGAAATAAAAGCATAGATGATGCAAAGGCAAAAAATTCTAAACCGTAATTAGTATATGATTCTGAGAGTCTTACTGATATCTCAGAACCAGCAATCGCTCCCAATGAGCCGCCTGCCATAATAAATCCGTATAATTTCCGTGACTGCAAATCTCTAAAGATATTTATTACTAATACCCAAAAGATCGAAACAACAAAAAAAGAATAAATATTACACCAAACATAGAAAACTCTACCAAGCCATATCTCTTGAGTTACATCACCCTCACCTAGAGAGCGAGAATAGAGAATAAAAATAAATAAATTCATTATCAAAAATGAATAACAATATGTGATTATTTTTTTAAAGTTTTTTCTGGAGGCAATCCATGAATATATTGGATTAATTAAAAGCATGGTAAGTGCTGTAAAAGACAAAAGTATTAACAAGAAATCTTGACCATAATTCTCTACAGCCATTTCATTTCGTATGCCTCTAATAACGTACCAAGAAGCTAAAACTAAAAAAAATAAAAAACTTGTGAGAAAGGTATTTTTAAATTTCATTGACATATTATGCTCTATGAATGGTGGGTCGCACAGGATTCGAACCTGTGACCAATTGGTTAAAAGCCAACTGCTCTACCAGCTGAGCTAGCGACCCATGGTAATGCATAATAAAAAAAGGTGATTATTCCATATTTTTCAATAACTGCAAGGCTAAAGATGAAGCTGAGTCATTTGGATATTCTCTAATTACAAAATTATATTTATCTTTTGCTCTATTTAATTCATTCCTCTTAAGAAAAATATCTCCAATTTTTTTGTGCGCAAGTGGAGTTCTATAATGTGACGGATATAAATTAACTAAATCTAAAAAATATTCTTCAGAAGATTTTAGATCATTTTGAATCAATGCTATCTCTCCCAACCAGAAGAGTGAAAGAGGTAATTTTTCTTCATCCTTAAAATTTTCCACAAAAAATTCAAACAAAGAATTAGCCTGTTCAAAATCCTGGTCCTGAAGAAATTTTATTGCAGTTGCATATACTTCCTCTTTACTTCTTGTATCGTTAATCCCTTGAAATCTTACAGTGTTATCTGAGGCAATACTGCTAATATCTTCATCAGTATTTAAAGTATCTACAGATTCTTGGATAAGTTTTTGAATTAGGTAATCTTGAGACTCTAAAATATTTCTAAGCTCAGCAATTTCTGATTCTAGCTCTTGTATTTTTAAAAATAATAGATCAATTTCTATGCTATCTTCAGACATGACTAAAGACGAATACATAAAAAATAATGAAAATATTATTCTTTGCTTATACATTTATTATTAATTTATTTCAGCTCTTCTGTTTTTTGAATA
>CBFHIO010000024.1:0-13043 GCA_965656035.1 Gammaproteobacteria bacterium
CTAAAGCTTGACCAGGCCATGCAATATATCTATCTACTTCATTCTCTATATCTAATTTAGATTTAGCAGTATTTTCCAAGAAGAGGTTTATGGCTTCTTCTCTAGTCCATCCTTTATAGTGCATACCTGTATCAACTACCAACCTTATAGCTCTCCACATGTCGTAAGTTAATTGTCCAAATTTATCGTATGGGTCATCATACAAGCCCATAAATTCACCTAATTCTTCACTGTATAATCCCCAGCCCTCAACAAAAGCAGTAAAGCTAAGATATTTTCTGAAGGTTGGAACATTTTCTAGTTCTTGAGCTAAGGATATTTGAAAATGATGACCGGGCACTGCTTCATGTACTGTCAGAACTGGTATTTCATATTTTGGACGTGATTCAGGTTTATAAAGATTTGCATAAAAGTATCCAGGTTTACCTTTTGCAGGAGCGTTATAGTAAGCAGTTGTTGTGAAGGGCGCAGATTCCTCTGGGATAGGAATAACTCCATATGGAGCCCTGGGAAAAACTTTAAATATTTTGGGTAGAAGTGGGTCTATTTTTTTTGACATTATTAAATAGGCATTTAATAAGTCTTCACCGTTATCATAATAAAACCTTGGACTGGTTCTTAAATAATTTAAAAAAGACTTAAAATCGCCATCCCATTCTAACTCTTCAATTATTTCCTCCATTTCAGATCTAATCCTTTTAACTTCACTTAAGCCTATTTCATGTATTTCATTCGGAGTAAGGTTTGTGGTTGTATGATATCTAGCGACATATTCATACCACTCTTTACCATTTGGGATATCACTTAGACCAATTGAATCTCTTGATTGAGGAAGATACTCATTTTTTAAAAAAGTATTTAGTTCTTCATATGCAGGGTTTATTCTATTGATCACTAAGTCTTTTGCATTTTCTATAAGTTGCTTTTTTTCATTATTTGTAAAAAATCTTTCATCTGCAGATAAAAATATCTTTAAGTAGGGGTGATTTTCTATGTCACTATTTAAAATGTTATCTATTTGGATAATTACTTGTTTCGTAATTAGTTTTGGTTGGGTATAACCATTATCTAATCCTTCTTTTAAGTTGAGAGTTGTATTTTCAATATTAACTACATATTTAGATAAACGAACCAACCAATCTTGGTAGTCAGACTTAGATGAATATACAAGCCTATTACCAGTCTCATAATAACTCTGGACACCACCTCTTTGATTAAGCGCCATATAATATGAAGGAAAATTTGAAGCTTCTAAGGAGTTGTGAAGATTAAGGCTAAGAAGTTTGTAATTTAATTTATTATCAGAATTTAATTTACTAATGTTAAAGGTTTCAAGTTCTTGTTTTTTTTTCTTTAATTTATTAATTCTTTCTTGATAATATCTTTGACTGTTGGGCGTAATATCTTTGTTAAACCTTTTATCACCGAGTAAAGAGGCAAATATTGGACTATCTTCAAGATCTTTATCCCATTCAGAAGATAGGTAATTTTCAAATTTTACATCTTCATTTAGAACAACTTTATCTTCTACATCTTTGTCATTTTCAATATTTGATGTCTGACAAGCACCAATAACTAACATTGGTACAATTAGTAGATAATGTTTATGTCTAGATAAGCTAATATTCATAGTTACATATTTGGGTAATTGGGGCCTCCTGGACCTTCTGGAGTAACCCATTTAATATTTTGTGATGGATCTTTGATATCACATGTTTTACAGTGAACACAATTCTGAGCATTTATAACAAATTTCTTTTCATTATCTTTTTCAACAACCTCATAGACTCCTGCAGGACAATACCTTTGTGCAGGCTCATCATAAATTGGCAAGTTTACTGATATTGGAATTGAAGGGTCTTTTAATTGAAGATGACATGGTTGATCCTCTTCATGGTTAGTATTAGATAAATATACAGAGGATAACTTATCAAATGAATATATCCCATCAGGTTTTTGATAGTCTATTTTTGGCATTTCATTAGCTTTTTTCAAACACTCATGATCTGGAGTAGGGTGATTAAGAGTTATTGGTAAATTGCCTCTGAATATAAACTGATCAATTGCATTAAACATAGCTCCTAGTAATGCTCCAAACTTGTGAAAGAAAGGTCCAAAATTTCTAGATCTGTACAACTCCTTATAAATCCATGAATCATTAATTTTTTGATCAAAGGAAATATCTGTTGAAATCTCATTATGTAGATTTTGATATACATGTTCACCGGCAATAATTCCTGATTTCATAGCTGTATGTGAACCTTTAATTTTCGAGAAATTTAACGTTCCAGCATTGTCACCTATTAACAAACCTCCTGGAAATTCCATTTTAGGTAGTGATTGAAGACCACCTTTAATTAATGCACGAGCACCATATGAAATTCTTTCAGCTCCTTTAAGATACTTTTTTATTGATGGATGAGTTTTCCATTTTTGAAATTCATCAAAAGGACTTAAATGAGGATTTTTATAGTCAAGGGGAATAACATAACCTATATATGCTTCGTTATTTTCACCATGATAAAAATATGAACCTGATGGTGTATCCCAAGGAGTAGGCCATCCGTTTGTATGCATAACTAAACCTTCTTCATGTATGTCGTCATTGAGCTTCCAAACTTCTTTAAAACCAATTCCATAATGCTGAGGATCTTTACCATCTGATAAATTGTATTTGTTGATAATTTCTTTGCCTAGGTGACCTCTACATCCTTCTCCTAAAACAGTATATTTAGCTCTTATTTCAATACCCGGCTCATTCCCTGGTTTTAATTCCCCATTAGCATCAACCCCCATATCACCAGTCTGAACACCGACAACTTTATTATCTTCATAAATTAGCTTACTTGCAGGGAAGCCTGGAAAGATTTCAACACCAAGATTTTCTGCATGTTCACCCAACCATCTACATAAATTACCAAGACTAATCACATAATTACCATGATTATTCATAGGAGGCATAACAAAAGCAGGTATAGAAATACCAAATTTCTCAAATAGGAAAATTAATTTATCTTTTTTTACAGGAACATTTAAAGGAGCATTTAATTCTTTCCAACTAGGAATTAACTCATCAAGAGCAGTAGTTTGAAATACATTGCCTGATAAGATATGAGCACCTATTTCAGAGCCTTTTTCAAGTAAACATATTGAATAGTCAGTACCATTTTCATTGTTAAGTTGAGCAAATTTTATAGCTGTAGCTAAGCCTGAAGGACCGCCACCAACTATAACTACATCATATTCCATAGTCTCTCTTTCCATAAGTTACCTCAAATTATGTTGTAAATCGCTCAAAAGGAATTACAATTGAATTATATAGCTGATTATAACTTTCATTTATAATCATACGCTTATTATAAAACAAATTTATATACAAATTATATTATGAAAATACTTGTTCCACTCAAAAGGGTTGTTGATTACAACGTAAAAGTAAGACCTTTACCAGATAATACAAATGTTGATTTAAATAACGTAAAAATGTCAATAAATCCATTTTGTGAAATAGCGCTTGAAGAAGCCGTAAGAATTAAAGAGGCTGGTAATGCTGAGGAAGTTATAGTTGTTACTGTTGGTAAGTCAGAGTCCCAAGAGCAATTAAGAACAGCACTTGCCCTAGGTGCAGACAGAGCAATTTTAATCGAAACCGAATCTTTGTTAGAACCTCTAGCTATAGCAAAAGTAATATCAAAAGTTGTCCAAGAAGAAAGTCCAGATCTTATTATTTTAGGCAAACAAGCTATAGATGGAGATAACAACCAAACTGGCCAAATGCTTGGTGCCTTGCTTGATTATCCACAAGCTACAAACGCATCAGAAGTGAAGTTAGATGATAATAGCGTAACTGTAACAAGAGAAATTGATGGCGGGCTTCAAACATTAAAATTAAATAAGCCAGCAATTGTTACTACTGATTTAAGATTAAATGAGCCAAGATATGCCTCTTTACCAAATATCATGAAAGCAAAAAAGAAAGAATTAACTATTAAAAATGTAAGTGAATTAGGTGTTGATGTTAGCCCAAGAACAGAATTACTTTCAGTTGAGTTACCTCCATCAAGAGATGCAGGTATTATTGTAGAGAGTGTTGATGAGTTGGTTGATAAACTAAAAAATGAAGCCAAGGTGATAGTATGAGTATATTAGTAATAGCAGAACACGATAATACCAACCTTAAGGCTGCAACTCTGAACACTGTTGCCGCTGCTAAAGAAATTGGAAGTGATATTACATTACTAGTTGCCGGTGCTGATATTGCTTCAGTAACAAGTGAAGCTCAACAACTTAGTGGAGTTACAAAAATTCTTGCTTGTGATGATAACTTATATAAAAACTCATTAGCAGAGGACCTATCAAATCTTGTTGTTTCATTAGCTGCGAGTTTTTCATACATATTAGCACCAGCTACAACATTTGGTAAAAATCTTTTACCTAGGATATCTGCGAAATTAGATGTACAACAAATATCAGATATTATCTCAGTTGAAAGTGAAGATACCTTCAAGAGACCAATATACGCAGGAAGTTGTATAGCAACAGTTAAATCAAATGATTCAGTTAAGTTAATAACCGTAAGATCCACAGCTTTTGATCCAGTTGCAAATGATAACTCTGATGTGCTAGTTGAGTCTGTTGTAGCTACAAATTCTGCAAATATTAGTGAATTTGTTTCAGAAGAACTGGCTAAAAGTGATAGGCCTGAGTTAACTTCAGCAAATATTGTTATCTCTGGTGGAAGAGGGATGCAGTCTGGAGATAACTTTCATCTTTTAGATTCTATTGCTGATAAATTGGGTGCAGCTGTTGGAGCTTCAAGAGCGGCTGTTGATGCTGGCTTTGTTCCAAACGATTATCAGGTAGGGCAAACAGGTAAAATAGTAGCTCCTGACTTATATATAGCTGTAGGTATTTCTGGTGCTATTCAACATTTAGCTGGAATGAAAGACTCAAAAGTAATTGTTGCAATTAATAAAGACGAAGACGCACCAATTTTCCAAGTTTCTGACTATGGACTAGTAAGTGATTTATTCACAGCACTACCAGAGTTAGACTCAAAGTTATAAAAAATCATACTCATTTTTAAAATAGGGCATTAAGCCCTATTTTTTTTTGTATATGTATAATTAATTCAGGGGGAATTAATATTGTCTGGTAAGTTTTATCATTTTTATATAGCTTTAATAGTATCTATTAGTTTTTTATTCTTATTTTTTACTCTTAGTGGGCTTGGGTTAATACAGTCAACAGAAGCCTCAAATCTTATTGGTGAAGCCTCAAGATGGTGTGAAAGAGTTTCAGGTGGACTTTTCAGAGAGCCCGTGAATACTTTGAGCAACTTAGGTTTTATGATTGTTGGTTTATATATTTTCTGGATTTTATGTAATGATGAAAAAAATTCTACCAACCCATTTATTGGTACCAATAAAATATCTATTCTCTATGCATCTGTAGTTATTTATCTAGGCCCGGGGTCAATGCTTATGCATGGCACAAATACAGAGTGGGGCGCGTGGGCAGATAATTTAAGCATGATTATGTATATTATTTTACCTTGGCTTTTTAATATTTATAGCATGTCGAAATGGTCTATAAACCAGTTTTTAAAAACCTATCTAGGTATTGTAGTTATTTATTCAGTATGGAGATGGTTTACTGATTTTGAATTAGGCATTAACTTTAATCTTTTTGGTGTATCTATAGGACTATGGGTTATATCTGAAGCTCTGTATAGATATTGGTCACCTGTATTTAGACTTTTATCTGGTTTTGTTGGTTTTTTGGTTTTAATGTTATTTGGCACAATGCCAAATGAAGTATTTGAGAGTTTTAATGAATATTGGTGGGTTACATTGTTTTGGTTGCCAGCAATTTTATCAAATGAAAAACCTAAATATTCTAGGACTTATAAATGGTTCGTTTTAGGAATGATTTCTTATTTAAGCGCCTTTGCAATATGGTTAACTGGAGTTCCTGATCATGAATCATGCTCACCAGATTCATTACTACAAGCACACGGTATTTGGCACTTATTGTCAGCACTAGCTACATATTTTTTCTTTAAACACTACAGATCTATTAAAACAGTTTAGCTGCTCTAACTTTAGATTTATCTACCTCTAAAGGTGATTCTTCCAACAGTTAAATCATAAGGAGTCATTTCAACTTTAACTTTGTCACCGGTTAAAATTCTAATGTAATGTTTACGCATCTTACCTGAGATATGAGCTGTGATAATGTGTCCGTTTTCTAATTTAACTTTAAATTTTGTATTAGGAAGAGTTTCAATAACTTCTCCTTCAAATTCTAATGCATCTTCTTTTGACATAGCGTGCTATTTTACACTATATGTACTAATTTTAATCTATCTATTAACAATAAATTATTTCAAAGTTTATTTAGCTATTAAACTATGTACATTAAGGATAATCGGTTAAATCAATTTCTTTTCGTTGTTGTTGTTACTTAATGTTGATTTACAATCTTTCCATGTAATTCAATCTTAAGTTATTATTAAACATAATATATATTATGCGAAGTTATATATTATATCGAATGTTCAAAACATGCCCTGCATGTCAATTGTTATAAATAAAATGAATGATAAGTTGTGATTTCTAGATTAGAATTAATCCATGAAAAAATTTATACAAACATCATTATTTTTAACATTAGCCGCATACTGCTCAGCTGAAATTCTAAAAAGTCCTACAAGCTATTCTGCTGATCTTTATAAAGAAATTATATTGAACGGGAATTATGATTCGTCGATTGATCATCCGAATAAGTTTCTAGATTTTAATTATGGAGAAAGAGTTGCCTCTCCAGAACAAATAGAAAATGCTATAAATACTTACAAACTACAATCTAATAAAATTAAACTTATAAATTATGCAACAACTCATGAAGGGCGCCCTCTTCATGCATTGATAATATCCTCTCCAGAAAACATTGCTAAAATTGATGTAATTAAACAAAATTTATCCATTCTTTCAGATGCCAGGGTAACAAGTGATAGAGAAGCAAAAAAAATAATTGATTCTCTTCCAGCTGTTGCATGGATGGCTTATTCAATTCACGGAAACGAGACATCTGGTTCAGATGCTGCACTTGGTTTAATTTATCATCTAATTGCTAGTAATGATGCAGAGGTTACGAATCTTTTAGATAATATGATTGTTATTGTTGACCCAATGATGAACCCTGATGGTCGGGCTAGGTTTGCTAAATCTCTAGAACAATATAGAGGCACTGCACCAAACTATGATGATCAATCGTTAATTCATACTGGTGACTGGCCCTATGGAAGAACAAACCATTATTATTTTGATTTAAACAGAGATTGGATTTATCTCACACAACCTGAAACTCAAGGCCGCGTATCACTAATAAACGAATGGAAGCCTCAAATACTTGTTGATGCTCATGAAATGGGTGCTCAAGATACTTTTATGACAGGTCCCGCACGCGAACCAATTAATAAAAACATGGATAGAGACCTTATTAAATGGGGAAACATATTTGCTCAAGATCAAGGTTCTGAGTTTGATAAAAGAAATTGGCGTTTCTATACTGGCGAATGGCATGAAGATTTATACCCTGGCTATTCATTTTATGTCAATTTTAGAGGTACTCTAGGCATATTATATGAACAATCACGTATGGCTGAAGACGGTGTTCGAAGACCGGAAGGAACGATTCAATCATATAAAGAATCTGTTCATCATCAATTCATTAGTTCTCTAACTAATCTAAATACTTTGTTAAACAATAGTAAATCTATGTATAGCGACTATTGGGAAGCAAGAAAGTTAAACGTATCTAATGAAAGTAAGTGGGCTAATCAAACATTTGTGATATTACCAACTAAAAATTCATCTAGAATTAATACTCTTGCTGATAAATTAAAATCTCAAAACATTGAAGTCTTCACTAATAATAAGAATATCAATGTTAAAAATGTATTGAAACAGACTGGTGATATTGTTGAAGAATTTAATATTCCAGCTGGCAGTATGTTAATTCCCAATCGCCAGCCTGAAGCTCCATTAATTTCAGCTATATTAGAGTTTGATGCTGAAATTGATGAAGATGTTCTTAAAAAAGAGAGAGAGGCAACTTTAAGAGACGGCTCATCCGTTATGTATGATACGACTGCATTTAATTTTACTATGATGTATGGATTAGAGGCTGTAACAGTTCAAGAACATATCAAAGAAAATCTTTCATTATGGAAGCCCTCCCCTATAGAAATAGACATTGATAGCGAGGCTATTATGTGGGTTGTTGATGGAATAGATGATCTATCAGTGAGCTTTGCAGCAAGGTTAATGGAACAAGGCGTTCAGGTAAGAATTGTTGATAAAGAGATAACTCTTTCTGGTAAAAGCTTATCTAGAGGAAGTCCTGTTGTTATAGCTATGGATAATCCTAAAAATTCAAATTTAGTTCAATTAATCAAGGATACTGCTAAGGATTTAAATATTTCGGTATCTTCACTTTATACAGGTTTTGGTCCTGAAGAGTTACCAGACTGGGGTGGTAGACATTTCAGATTGCTAAATAAACCACAAATTGCAATATTAAGCCATGAAGGTTTCAGCTCTTATGATGTTGGCGTAAGCTGGTGGTCGCTTGATCATCATTTAGGTATTAGACATAGTCAACTTAATACATCAATGATCGGTTATGCAGATTTAAGAAGATACAACACTTTAATAATGCCGAGTGGTTATAGATCTCTTAATCAAGGTGAAATATCTGTTCTGAAAGAATGGGTTAAACAAGGTGGAACATTAATTGCTAATAATGGCAGCACAAGAATGCTTGTATCAGACAATTCAATTACAAACATCAAAGAGGTAAGCGATTCATTTGAAAAGAGTCATGACTACAACATAAAGTTACAACGAGAATTTTTATCAAAAAATACATCTATAGATTTAGACTATGTGAATAATAATAAAATTTCCTCAGATATTTCATATCCATGGGAAGAAACTGAAAATAGAATTGATTCAGACACATTAAAAAAACGAGATTCCTGGCAATCACTATTTATGCCATCAGGTGCTTTTGTTTCAGGAAGAGTTGATCAAAAACATTGGCTTACATTTGGAACAATAGATACTTTACCCCTTTTGTATTCAAATTTTCCTGTATTAATGGCTGGCTCAGGTTCAAAAGCTGTAATAAGGATTGGTGAATTAATTAAAGACACTAATCAAGATACATATAAAACCATTAACTGGTCTGATATTCCTGCAGGTAATGATTTAAACGTAAGAATGAGTGGTTTAGTATGGCCGGAAGCATCTGCAAGAATTGCAAACTCAGCTTATTTAACTCAGGAAAGATATGGTAAAGGACAGATAATATTATTCTCTGGTGAGCCTAATTTTAGAGGCTCTACTTTAGGAACAAATAGACTTTGGCTGAATGCGGTAGTCTATGGATCTGGTATGGGAACTTCAGCAAGAATAAATCCTTAGTAAAAACTTACCTAATACTTATATTAAATATATATCTAAATAATTTATATTTATGTTGAAGGTTCGTAACAAAAAAACTTTTAAATGAATTACTATAAAGGTTGTTTGATTTTTTAATAGGGAGAGAAAAATGACTGAATATCAGATTTTTAATATGATGTATGTAGGCTTTATCAGTAATTCTATGTACTTTGTAGGAATGGTTTTGTTAACTTGGCTTGGATTTCGAATGGCCAATAATATCTATAACAGTACTGATACAAATATGGCAGCTAAAGTTTTTACTTCTGCATATTGTGTCCTTGTTGCAGTAATGTTGTTCTATACACAGCAAATTGGTGCTGCAATTTTAGGAACAGCTGTAACTCAATTAGCAGATATAGGTTCGGCTTCTGCTGAAAGAATGCAAATGTATGTTAATAACCCCCTTACTATAGGTGGAACAATACAAACGCTATTTGTTTTATTGGTAGTTGTATTTCAATTAGCAATTATTTGGAGAAATAAATAATGAAAATAAACAAATATATTATTTCCTTTTGCTTAGTAACTTCTATTTCAGTTACTGCTAACGTAAAGCCTGGTGAAGAAACTGGTGAGTTTCATTATTTTAATGTCACTAACCCAGCTGGCTTCATAGAAGCAATTGATGAGCACTATGCATCCGATTGTGCAAAAAAATGGCAATCAGAATCTGGTGCTGAAGTTGTTGTAATGGGTGTATTAGGTTCTCCACATACTCATTTTATTTATGTTGGGTATAAGAATAATGAGATGTTAGAAAAAGGTAGATCTATTGTTGGCGCATGTCCTGAGACAGCTAAATTAATTAAAAAACTATCTAAGAATTCTGAGCCAACTGACTATGTAAGCAGGCTTGGAGAACAATCTCTTGAGGTTGGTGACTGGACTAAAGATAAGCATTTCATGAAGTTTGATTTTAATGTTCAACTTGGCAAAGCAGGAATGTATGCAAAGGAATGGACAGAAATGATGAATTCATTAGAGCAAACAAATTCAGCTGGATTAATTACACATAGAGCAGGAAGTGGCTGGATGTCACATTTTGTATACGTGGGTGGTGATTCAATTGATGATCTGTACACTACTTTTGATGCAAATGCACAAACTGAAGCCTTTCAAACATTCACAAAAAATGTAGCTTCTATTCGTGAGTTAAGAAATGTAAGTCTTATAGCACCAGTTAAGGCTTATCCAGCTAAAAGGTAAAAATACAAGGAAAAAAACGAGGACCGAAAGGTCCTCTTTTTTTATTCAAGACAATGTAAATTTTTATTTATAGAACTTAATCTTAACAATAAATATGTATATAAGATTTTATTAAAAAGATTGTGATAAAATTCATTCTTTTAATACTTTAAACAATGATATATTCAAGCATTCTAGAGACTGTAGGTAACACTCCTGCCGTAAAAATTAATAATTTAGCTCCTGAAGGCATTAACCTTTATGTTAAGCCTGAGTTTTTTAATCCTGCATCATCTGTAAAAGATAGATTAGCTTTTAGCATAATTGATGAAGCTGAAAAACAAGGAGTATTAAAGCAAGGTCAAACTGTTGTAGAAGCCACTAGTGGCAATACAGGGATTGGCCTAGCTTTTGTCTGTGCTGCAAAGAACTATCCTTGTGTAATTACAATGCCTGAAAGCGCATCTATTGAAAGAAGAAAAATGATGAGATTCTTAGGGGCAAGGGTAATTATAACCCCAGCTCCAGAAGCAGGTTCTGGTGCCTATAAAAAAGCTAAAGAATTAGCAGATCAAAATGGTTGGTTTTATGCTCGACAATTTGAAAATGAAGCAAATGCAAATATTCACGAGAGTACAACTGGTGAAGAAATTGTATCTGATTTCAAAGAATTAGGATTAGATTACTGGGTTTCAGGTTATGGTACTGGTGGAACTTTCTCAGGAGTTGCCAGGGTGCTAAAAAAATCTATGCCAAATACTAAATTAATATTGGCTGAACCTGATGTAGCACCTCTTGTTGCCAAAGGAACGACTCAAGAAAGAACTGATGATGGGGCACCAGCAGCCTCTCACCCTGACTGGAATCCCCACCCTATTCAAGGATGGACTACAGATTTTATTCCGCTTGTATTACAAGAGGCTATTGATAATAACTTTATTGATGAAATAATTCCTGTTTCAGGAGTTGATGGTATTAAATGGTCACAAAAGCTCGCAGCTCATGAAGGAATATTAACAGGTATATCAGGCGGCTCTACATTTGCTGTAGCGATGGAAGTTGCAAATAAAGCCCCAAAAGGAGCAACTATATTATGTATGCTAGCTGATACTGCAGAAAGGTATTTATCTAGTGTTTTATTTGAAGATATATCACCCGATATGAATAGTGAAGAAATTACCATTCTAAATTCAACACCTGCATTCAAAGCATCTGAATAAAATTCTCTAAGTTACAGATATAAAGTAAGCCATTGGTATCACACAAGCCCAAACAATCAATGCTAACGCTAATGGCTTGATGCTAACCTCTTTAAATTCTATTTTTGAAGACTGTAACCCTATACAAAAAATACCAAAGATAATAAATGCCTTGCTCACTATTTTTGAATATTCAATCAATGAATAAGATAATTCAAATATATTAGATATAGTTAAAGCAACAAAGAAATAAATAATAAAACTTGGGAAAACAAAACTTGTTTTGTTCTTATTAAACATATAGTTCAACAATAAAATTAATGGTATCAAACACAAAGTTCTTAATATCTTTAAAGAAGCTGCAACTTCTACCGATGGATTTGAAAAAGCTAAGGCAGATCCAATAACTGATCCAGTATCATGAATGGCTAGTGCAGAAAATACGCCGAATTCATAATCAGACATTTTTAAAAAAATACCTATTGAGGGAAAAAAGATAATCGCCAAAGTATTAAAAGAAAAAAGAATTGCTAGAGATATAAAAATAAATTTTGAACTAGCTTTTATTAATGGTCCGATTAATGCAATTGCCGTTGCTCCACATATTGATAGACCTGATGCTAACAATATATTAAGTTTTATATCTAACCCAAACATCTTTCCTAAGACAAAAGATAATACAAATGAAAATATTACTAAAAATAAAAGCCAAGAAGCATAAGCATCAATTATGGGAATTAGAGTAACCGTGCTTATAGTAAAACCTAATAAGACAATTCCTATTTGTAATGGAATTGTGGAGATTTTTTCTGCTATTACTTGAGAATCATTTTTATACAAAAATGAATAAATTAAACCCAAAGTTATTGCTAAAATCGGACTTAATACAATTAAAGCTAAAATAGAAAATAAAATAAATAAAGAATTAGCAGGTATAAAAATCCACTTCATGAAAAAAATTTAAACTTTCACTTTGTCTTTAATTTCAGTGAATTTTAATGACCCATTAACTATATCAAGTTTTATTTGACCACCAGACTTAAGATTGCCAAACAATAATTTATCTACCAAAGGTTTTTTAATATTTTTAGAGATAAATCTTTCCATTGGTCTTGCACCCATCTCCTTGTCATATCCATTTTCT
>CBFHIO010000025.1:0-12928 GCA_965656035.1 Gammaproteobacteria bacterium
TCCTTTCCAACCTGTTCAATTGGATGAGATTTTATCGCCTCTCTATTGCTTTTCATAAAGGGTCCGCCAGAGCCATCATTGCTTTGCCTACAGTCGTTTAGGAACTCATTTGCAAAATTTCCGGATTGTATATTTTCAAGAATTTCTTTCATAGCTTCTTTAGTTTTATTTGTTATGACTTTAGGGCCACTTAAATAATCACCATACTCAGCTGTATTTGAAATGGAATAATGCATATTTGCAATTCCGCCTTCTTGTATTAAGTCAGTAATCAACTTAGTCTCATGCAGACACTCAAAATAAGCCATCTCTGGACTATAGCCTGCTTCAACAAGAGTCTCATAACCTGCTTTTATAAGAGCTGTGATACCTCCACACAAAACAGCTTGTTCTCCAAATAAGTCTGTTTCTGTTTCTTCCTTAAAGGATGTTTCGAGCACACCTGCTCTAGTACCTCCATTTGCTTTCGCATATGAAAGAGCAACATCTCTTGCTGTAAATTCGTTATTAGTTATTGAATCCCTATAGACAGCTATTAAGGAAGGTACCCCGCCCCCATTGACATAAGTGCTTCTAACTGTGTGACCAGGACCCTTTGGTGCAATCATAATTACGCTATTAGTGTCAGGTGGGGATATTTTTTCAAAGTGTATGTTAAAACCATGTGCGAATGCCAAAATAGCATCATCTTTTAGATTTGGTTTCACCTCTGATTCATATAAATCTTGTTGAAATTCATCTGGTGCCAAAATCATTACCAAGTCAGCATCTATAACAGACTCAGAAACTGAGCTAACTTTTAGACCAGCTTCTTCAGCTTTTTTCCATGATGATGAGTCTTCTCTAAGCGCAACAGTGACATTGACTCCAGACTCAAATAAATTATTTGCATGAGCGTGTCCTTGTGAACCATACCCAACAATGGTTACATTCATGTTTTGAATAATTTCTAAATTTGCATCATCTTCATAATAAATTTTCATCTAACAAAACTCCTTTTAAGTATGTTGTTTTTTCATTGCTAACAGCTATTACATCTATTAATTTATTTAACTGTCTTAATATTTGTCTCATAAGGGAGTCAGAAACTAATGTTTGTATGGTTAATCTTGATATTTCATTTTGTTTGAATTTAGTTTCCAGTTGATCTTCGATAAATTTGTAAGGTGTAAAATCATCGACTGGATCAACATGAAGACTCTCAATGTTGTAACCTCTTTGATGGAATAATCCAACAACCCTTACCAAAGCACCAGGCTTGTTTTCCATTATTAAAATAAGTTTTCTTTTTATCATGTTTTCTTATCCTTTGATAACCACATATCTTCTAAACTGTGATTTGCAATAAGCA
This sequence comes from Gammaproteobacteria bacterium, assembly GCA_965656035.1. Taxonomy (GTDB): domain Bacteria; phylum Pseudomonadota; class Gammaproteobacteria; order Magnimaribacterales; family D2472; genus SCGC-AAA076-P13. The sequence continues at coordinate 1,352 of CBFHIO010000025.1, forward strand.
TTGGATAAACGTGCTCTGAGGGATCAACATATATGTCCACGAACACTAATCTGTCTTTCATAGAAAATGCTTTTTCTAAAGATGATTTTAGCTCAGAATTTTTTTCTACTTTAATTCCAACATGACCATATGATTCTGCAAGTTTCACAAAATCAGGTAATGAGTTTTGATAAGTGCTCTGTGAATGCCTGCCCCCGTAATTCATATCTTGCCATTGCTTTACCATACCAAGGGCTTCATTATTAATATTAATGATTTTGATTGGAAGATTATACTGAAGGCATGTTGACAGTTCTTGTATGCACATTTGAATACTTCCCTCACCAGTAATACATAATACTTCCTCATTTGGAAAAGCAAGTTTAACTCCCATAGCAGCTGGCAAGCCAAATCCCATAGTGCCCATACTGCCTGAATTTATCCACTTTCTTGGCTCATCAAAATGATAATATTGAGCAGCGAACATTTGATGCTGTCCCACATCTGAAGTTACATAGGCTTTGCCTTCTGTAATATTATAAACATGCTGAACTACTGCTTGAGGCAGTATTGGATTTTCATCTGATTCATCTTTGTACAATTCATAATTTAGGCCATGAGATGATTTCCAATTTTTAATCTGTTCGTGCCATGGCTGGAGTTTGTCTTTATTATATTGGTCGAGCTTTCTTTCAAGTTGATTAATTATTGCAGATAAAGAATTTTTTACTTGTCCGAAAACTGCAACGTTTGCTTCAATTATTTTTGAAACTGAAGAGTGATCTACATCCAAATGGATTACTTTGGCACCTGGAGAAAATTTTGATGGATTGTTGGTTATGCGATCATCAAACCTTGCTCCGACTGCAATTATCAAATCAGCATTATGCATTGCCATGTTTGCTTGATAAGTCCCATGCATCCCAAGCATTCCTAAAAAACGATAATGAGTTGCAGGATATATACCAAGACCCATTAAAGTGTTTGTTACTGGAGCATCTAGAATTTCATTTAGCCTAAATAATTCATCTTTGGCATTACTTAATATTGCACCGCCACCTGCGTATATGACTGGTCTTTGTGCATTAATAAGTTCTGTAACAGCTCTTTCTATTTGATTTGAATCAGGTTCAATTGGAGGATTATATGATCTTATATTCGCTTTTTCAGGATACTCATATTCAAATAAGTTTTCTGGAGCTGTCATATCTTTAGGAATATCTATTACAACTGGGCCAGGTCTGCCTGTGGTAGCAACATGAAAAGCTTCTTTTACAATTTTAGGAATTTCATTTGCATCAAAGACACAATAACTATGCTTAACTACTGGTCTAGAGACTCCAATCATATCCGTTTCTTGGAATGCATCAGTTCCAATAAGATGACTGGCCACCTGTCCAGAAATTACTACCATAGGAATAGAGTCCATAAATGCAGTTGCAATACCAGTTATAGCATTAGTTGCACCTGGTCCAGAGGTAACCAAAACAACTCCTGGTTTACCAGTTGATCTTGCGTAACCATCAGCTGCATGAGTGGCTCCCTGTTCATGTCTTACAAGAATGTGTTCTATTTTGTCCTGTCTAAATATAGCATCATAGATATGCAGAGCTGCTCCTCCTGGATAGCCAAATATTAGTTCCACACCTTCATCACAAAGGGCGCGCATAAGCATGTCTGCACCAGATAATTTCAATTTAGTACCCATAAAACAATTAAGAATAGGGTTTATATTATTTTACAAGTTAAAAAACAAGTTTTTCTTCTATATTTCAGAATGTTTTTTTATGTCTGAAATTAGATTACCTATATCCTCAGGAATAGGAGCCTGGAATGAAATTTGTTTTTTTGTTTGCGGTGACTCAAAGGATAAAAAACTTGCATGAAGGGCTTGCCTCGGAAATGACCTAATTATATGAACTAATTCAGGCGATGACTCTTTTGCTATAGATCTTGAAGGGTCATATACTCTATCACCAATTATAGGTAACTTTCTTGATGACAAATGCACTCTAATTTGATGAGTTCGACCGGTCTCAATAGATACATCTAAAACCGAATAATTTCTAATTTTTTCATTTAATTTTACATACGTCTTTGCCTCTTTTCCATCCGCTCTAATTGACATTTTTGTTCTGTTAAACTTATCCCTACCGATGGAGTCTTCTATAGAAAAACTACCCAAGGTTGATCCGATTACTACTGCTAGATATTCTTTTTTAACATTCCTTTCTTGCATCTGTTTGATAAAATAATTTCTAAAATTTTCAGTTCTAGCAACTAATACTACTCCAGATGTATCCTTGTCTAACCGATGTACAATTCCGCTTCTTGGAAGATTAACTAATTCAGGGTACTTAAAGATTAACCCATTTGCTAAAGTCCCGTCATAACAGCCAGAGCCAGGATGCATTACTAACCCAGGATTTTTATTAACTATTATGTAATCATCACAATCATACATAACATCAAAATGAATATTCTCTTTATCCCAGGAGACCTTTTTTTCTTCAATTGGATTTATTTCTATCTCGTCATTTTCTTGAGTAGTATCTTTTGGCTTTGAAAGATCACCGTTGATTAAAATTCTCCCCTCTAAAATCCATTTTTTTATCTGAGTTCTAGAAAATTCAGGAAATAATGATGCAGCAACCTTATCTAACCTATGATTTGCTAAGCTTTGTGGGACATTTTTTATTGCTGTCATAAGAACTTTTTAAAAAAAAATTAATCTAAATATCTAATTTAAAACTTTAAACACTATTATGAAGGTAAAATATATATACAATGAAATATATAAATAAAGTTAAGTTTTTATTATCCTTGCCTATTGTAGCTTTCTTCTTAGTAAGTTGTAATTCTGACGGTCCTGAAATAGAACAACCTGAAAAAATATATTACGAACAAGCTCAAAGAAGAATGGCAGCTAAAAATTTTTTTGGAGCTATTGAATCTTTAGAGGCTATTGAAACAATGTATCCATTTGGTAAATATGCTGAACAGGCTCAAGTTGAATTAATTTATGCAAATTTTATGAATTCCGACAATGAAGCATCTCATGCTGCTGCAGAAAAATTCATAAGACTCCATCCTAGGCATCCTAATATCGACTATGCTTACTTTATGAAAGGTCTTTCAAGTTATACAAGAGACGATACATTGACGGTAAGAATAACTAATACTGATCTTTCTAATAGAGATATTTCTGGAGCAAAACAATCATTTGCTGAACTAACCGAGTTTCTCACTAGATTTCCTGAAAGCCAATACGCACCTTATGCTAAACAAAGAAATGTCTACCTTAGAAATATGATTGCAAGAAATGAACTTGCGGTTGCAGATTATTATCAATCTATAGATGCGCATGTAGCTGCAGTTAGAAGAGCAAAATATGTTATAGAAAACATTCCAAATTCAAGTGAAAATTTTAGAGCACTAAAGGCTTTAGAAACATCCTATAAAGCTCTTGGCTACGAAGATCTTCGACAAGATATACTCAAAATAATAGAGCTTAACTATTCAGATAAAAATTTTGTTGAATCAGACGATTCCGATTGGTCGTGGAATTTCCTTAGAAATTCTAAACCTAAGCCAAACAATAACTAGATGGTATTTTTAAAGATTCTTCCTCTTTTAATACCATTAATAATCTTCTTAGTCCCAATAATTGCTAAAAACTACTTAAGGTTTATATTCACACAAAAAAAGAAGTTTAATGATGACTTAATGGTTGCTTGTAATAAATGCGGAACTTATTCTCACGAATCAATTGTAATAAAGAAAAAAGGTAAAAACTTTTGCTCAAATAAATGTGTTAATGCTTAATTTTCTTCAATATTATAAACATTGCAGGGATGTACAATAGTGCAGTCATTGTTGCACCTAAAACACCAATACTCATAGCCCAAGCCAAGGGTCTAAAAAATACACTTGCAAAAATTAACGGAACAAAACCACCCAATGTTGTAAGCGAAGTAGTTATTATGTGTCGTGTAGCCCTTATAACTACTTCTATTAATTCAGCTTTTGATATTAATTTTTTTTCAGCTTCTTCTTTAATATGAGACAAAACTATAATTGAGTCATTAATGGAAAGTCCAATTAAACCAGTTGCAGCAATTGTCCCAATAAAACCATAATTTTGTTGCCCAATAAATAAGCCCAAAAATGAAAGCCCAATGGATAAGATTGCAACTGATAGAATTATTCCAGCTTGTCTGAAGGAGTTTAAGGCCAGCACAAGTCCAATTACAACTAGAATCATATAAATTACAGCTGATGAATACAAGGAGGCTTGGGATTCTCCTCTAGTCTCAGCTTCTCCCAACTGCTTTATTGAATAACCGGGAGGGAGTTCACTCTTAAATTTTTCTACATCGTCTTTGATGTAATCTTCAGTTGCAGATGATAAAGTCCCAGTCCAAATCCAGCCCTCAACAGTATTTATTCTTTGACCATCTAATCGAGTAATTATTGAAGATTTATTAGATATTCTGCTGTCACCAAAACTATCTATGTACTCAAAACCGTTTTGAGATGGAATGGTTAGGTAACTTGCTGAACCGAGAATGTCATCTGACTTGTTAATACCTTTTAGCCTTATTGGTATTTCTTTATTAGAATCCAACATTGTTCCAACAATTACACCGTTATTTGCAGCATATAATTCATTTACTAGATTTCTAGGATTTATTCCCGATAGTGAGATATTTGAATTATTTAATTCAATTTCAATATTGGTATTAATGTTCGATGTTTGTGATTTGGTAAGACTTATATCAGGAGCATTGTTAATAATCAGTTCTAATTTCTCTCCAAGATTTTTAAGAACAAATGGATCATCACCATATATAACGTAACTTACATCTGAAAAAACTGGAGGGCCAGCAACAAAGCTATCAACGATGACTAAAATATCAGGATTTTTTTTAACAATCATCCTTGATAGTTCTGGTAATCTGTCAATCATCTCATAATAATCTTTTGCATAAAAAACAGATTGAGCTAAATTATTTGAACCTTGTTTTTCTTTTCCGCCAACAACATTCATTAGAACTCTTGGCATTCTTCGTCCTACATACCAGTAATCTTTTTCAATCTCAATAAGACCAGATTCAAGAACTTGATTTCTTATAATTTTTGCTCTCTCAAGAGTCTGTTCAGCAGATGCATTTGAAGGTAGTTCTATATTTATTCTGAACATGTCTCTATCTTGCGCTGGAAAAAAGTCTTTTGGTAATGTCGTAAATAACAAAAATCCTAATACAGGCAGAGAAACTGAAATTAGTAGAGCCCTTCTAGGAAATGCAAAAGCCCAGGTAAGAAAATTACGATATTTTTCAAGAATATTTTTATTATGGTAACCCTCACTGTAAATATTGATATTTGCAAAATATGGGATTTTTTCCATGTAACTCATTAATACTGGAACCAAAAATAGAGCTAGCGCCAGTGACGAGATAATAGACATGATAACTGTTAAAGCTAGCCCACTCACAAATTCAACACTTGGTCCTTCGCCAGTCACAATTGGCAAGAAAGCAAAAACCGTTGTTGCAGTTGCAGCTGCGAGGGGTATTGAAAGATGTTTTATCGATTCACTAATTGAATCTTTTATTGATAGGCCTATGTTCCTTCTATGCTTATAATCTTCAACTACGATAATTCCATTATCAATTAGCAAGCCAAGAGCGATAATAATTCCTGTTATTGATGTCTGATGAAGAGGTAAGCCTATGATTCTACAGCCAATCATTACTAGGCATATAGAAAAAGGAAGAACTAAAGTGACAATAATTGCAGGCCTTAATCCAAGAAAAAAGAAACTAATACTCAAAACAAAAAATATAGCTAAAGAAAAACTCTTTATCAGTTCATTAAATTTTTTTGAAGTGTATGAAGACTCATCATATATCTCTTCAATTACGATTTCTTCAGGCAACGAAGATCTCATCTCATCAACAACGTATCTAGCTCTATCAACATAGTCATGCACTCTTTGAGACATAGCCCCCAATGCAGCTACCGATACTACAACCTTTCCGTTATACAAAAATATATCTTCAACAGGACTTAGTGGCTTTTTTGAAATAGTGGCGACATCTTGAAGTTGAATTATTTCTGAGCTGTTAACAACCTTAATAGGGATTTCTGAAATCTTTTGAACGCTTTGAATATTGTCTTTTAATCTTATTAAATATTCAGAATTTTCATTTGATGATATGCCTGCGGCTCTTTTGTTATCAAAAGATTCAAGTGCATTTGAGATTTCACCTAATGTCAAACCCAAAGAAGAAATTTTATTGGTATCAACTTCAACTACAATTTCTTCATCTGTTTCTCCATAAATTGCAGTTGCATGAGTGGCACCAATGGAGCTAAGGTTTCTTTTTAACTGATTACCCAAACGTGACATCATCACTATAGGCGCCTCACCAGACCCGTTCCATGATATTGCATACTGAACAGTTATAGGAGGCCCGCTGCTTCTATCAAGAACAATTTCAACACCGGATGGAGCAATAAATTGTGATAGCTTATCCTGAACCATAGACCATGTTTGTTCTATAAGGTCTGGATGAACGCTGTCTTGCAACTCGACTGTGATACTTGCATATCCTTGTGAGATTATTGAATCTAATTCTTCAATTTCTTCAACTTCTCTAAGTTTTATTTCAAGCTCATTCACTATTTGAGTTTCAATTCTTTCCGGCGATGCTCCTGGATAAAAAACTCTTACTCCTGACCAGCGCTGAGCAAGTTCTGGATTTTCTTGAATTGGAATTGAAATGGCTGAGGAAATTCCAGCAAGTAAAATAAAAGAAAGTGTAAGAAATAAAATTCTTGGTTTATCAATAAGAAGGTTTATAAAACTCATTGTAAGTTAAGTGATTTTCCTTCAATTATTTTTTGAGCTCCGCCTAATATAATTTGATCACCATCGTTTAAAGTACCACCAACATATGCATATTCACCTTCAAAATAAATAATTTCTACAAGGTCTCTAACTACAACTTTTTCGCTGTTAATGGTATAAACTGCCCAAATTCCCTGCTCGGATTGAGATAACGACCTAATCGGAACCCATGTACCTCTTCCCTTTACGTTAATGCTTAAATTTAATTCTGCAATAGAACCAGGATCAAAAAAAGTATCAAATTTAAAAACTGCTAATCTGTTATCAGACCCACCTAGAGTCATTGGTGCAAGTCTCTCTAAAACTCCTTCAGATTTTTTATTTCCTATTTTAAAATTGTATGAGTCACCAATATTTAATTTATCTATAAACTTCAATGGTATAGATATATGTGCTTCTACATTTTTAGAGCTTAGTATCTCAACAATGGGTATTCCGCCGTTAATCACCGAGCCAGTGTCATAAAATCTATTTTGGATTATTCCGTCAAAAGGCGCTATTAGCTTTGTTTGTTCAAGTTTAACTTTAAAAAACTCATATTGTGATTTGGCGATGAGCTCTTCTGAGTTTGCATTATCAAGGTCTTGTATTGATATGTGTCCTTGTGACCTAAGATCTTTATATCTATTTAAAATCTGTGAAGATAAATCATATCTAGCTTCAGCCTGTTTAAGTTGTGCAGCTGCTTCCCTGTTATCTAATTCTGCAAGTATTTGTCCTTCTTTTACAACATCGCCAATATCCACATTTATAACATTAATCTTTCCTGATATTTCAAAAGCTAGATTTGATTGTTGCACAGGCAATAATTTTCCGGGAAATTCTCTTGTTATCCTATATGAGTCCATCAACTTAACTTCAAGAATTTCTAGAGCAATCAACTCAGAACAGAAGATAAGAGGAATTAACAATAAATTAAGTTTGTTAATCGTATATTTATTCATTTGACTTTATTATATAAAAAATTTAATGTTAGCAGTGTAAACATGATAGCTAAAATGTTAGCAGTGTCAACATTTAAATAAAAATGAAATCTTATCATCACGGAAACCTCAAACAAGAACTCATAGATTGTGCTTGTAAATTATGTGAAAGAGATGGCTACACAAAATTAAGTATTAGATCACTGGCAAAAGAGAGCGGGGTTTCTCAAACTGCTCCATATCGTCACTTTAAAACCAAAGAAGCCCTATATGCTTCCGTAGCAACGGATGGTTTTAAGAAACTATCTAAAGCATGTCATATTGATACAAATAAAAAAGTCTCAAAGAAATATCTTATTGAAACAGGACGTAATTACATAGAATTTGGTCTTAATTATGCAAACACATACGATCTTATGTTCGGAACAGCCGTTGGAAACTTTGCTGAATATCCTGAGCTACTTGAATCAGCAAATATGAGTTATGAAAATATGAGAGTTAGTTTTGCTAAATTAACTGATGATGATGAAGAAATTATAGCTCTTAAATGTATTACTTTATGGTCTATGGTTCATGGTCTTGTTGGTATTTTGAGAAAAGTTCAATCAGTTGGAGATGGTTTTGAGGGTGGTAAAGGACCTATCTCAACAGCTAACATTATAGCAGATAACTTAGAAGAGCATTTATATAGGGTTTTAACTGGACTTATTCAGAGCTAATTACTTCGATTGTTATCTTCTCAGAAAAAATAGGTTTTTTATGCGGTATGTGGGCATAGTCCCCAAGCAGAAGTTGGAGAGTGTGTTTCCCAGGTTTTAAATAAATTGTTGTTTCGGTCTGGCCTTTTCCAAAATGAACATAATTTTCTGTAGTTGGTATTGGTCTTTCTAGATTAGGTAAATCAGCGTTAATAATAAGATGATGGTGTCCAGAATTACAGCCAACTACGCCTGCTGGCAATATATTAAAATTTTTTATTCCAAAAACTATCTTTACTTCAGAGCTTTCCGAAATGTAATTATTTTTTGGGCTTTTAAAAAAAACACTAGGATTATTTTCTGCAACACATTCAAAAGCCTGCATTGATAATGCGTAAAATAATAAACCAATTATAAAAATCTTATTCATAAGAGCCATCAACATATGTAAGCGTATTTATTATATCCTTATTAGTAGCCTCTATCACTTTACCTATAACAATTGTATGGGTGTGATATTCAATTAATTGGTCAACTTCACAAAATATATTCGCCTGGGCATCTTTTATAAATGGGATGTTTGAAATGTCCCATACGTCAGAGGCAAATCTATTTTTTTCTTCCTCATAGCTGCTACAAGTATTTGAAAGTTCTTCATGATCTTTTGTAAGTAAATTAATACAGTATTTAGAACCAAGTTTAATTGAATCATGAATTCCAGCAGTTTTATTTATGCAGACTAATATGCTTGGAGGATCAATGGATACTGATGTGACAGACGATACAGTTATCGCATGATATTCTTTATTCTCACTAACATTAGATAGAATGCTTACTGAGTAAACATAATTTCGCATTGCTTTTCTAAAATTATCTTGAAGAGACATGATTGAATTATACTTTGTTTATAAAAAAGATTTGGTTATTTGTAATAATATCAAACAAAAATGAAAACTAATTTAAGAATATCTGGAGGAAATCTAAAAGGTAAAAAAATTCCATTTGAGTTCAAAGATTCTCTTAGACCTACTTCAAGCAAACTTAAAGAAATTTTATTTAATTGGATTCAATTCGAGATTCATAACTGTGTTTGCTTAGATTTGTTTGCAGGCACTGGTTCATTGGGAATTGAAGCAATTTCAAGAGGATCGCCTAAAGTAGTTTTTGTTGAACTAAATAAAAAAAATTATTCATTTTTATCAACGAATATTAAAAATTTAGGCATTAAAGATAAATGTAAAATATTTTTTAAAGATGCATTTTCATGGATCAGAAATTATGATCTTTCTGAAATTGATATTATTTTTATAGACCCTCCATTTAATAAGGATTACGAAATAAAAATACTCAATCAACTTTTAAAAAATAATGATTTAAAATCATCATGCAAAATTTATCTTGAATATAGCAAGTATAATGATATTGAAATACCTAAGGAATTTAATGTTATTAAGCAAAAGGATGTTGGTGATGTTAAGGCCCTCCTTTTGATGAAAGATGAAAATTAGAATAGCAACAAGAAAATCAGAATTAGCATTATTCCAAGCAAATTTGGTTGCTCAAGAACTCATTAAAAAAAATGCTAAGCTAGATGTTGAGTTGGTTCCAATGACTTCGGATGGAGATGAAACAAGTGAACCACTTCATCAAATTGGAGGCAAGGGACTCTTTATAAACACTTTGGAATCAGCTCTGGTTAATAATCTAGCAGATATTGCAGTTCATAGTCTTAAAGATGTGCCTGCAAAACTAGATAACAACTTTTGTATTGCGGCTGTTCTAGAAAGAGCTTCCCCTGGTGATATGATTATAGGAAATAATGGCTTGTCAATACAGGAACTACCTCTAAATTCATCAATAGCAACTTCTAGCCCAAGAAGATATGCTCAAATAAAAAATTTAAATCCAGAGATAAACATAGTTCCAATAAGAGGAAATATAGCAACAAGAATTAAAAAGCTTGGTCAAGAAAATATTGATGGATTGATTGTAGCAAAGGCTGCACTGGAAAGACTAAATATAAGTACTCAAAATTGCTATGAATTTTCTTTTGAAGAAATGCTGCCTGCAGCGTCTCAAGGTTATATAGGTATTGAATGTTTAGCGTCAAATGCGAAAGTCATTGATATCTTAAAATCAATCAATTCTCATGATGACTTAATTCTTGCCCAAGCTGAGAGAGATTTTGTTTCAAAGTTAAATGGATCATGCCTGTCACCAATTGCCATATATTGTAGACAAAATGCCGATCAAATTTTAATTTCTGCAAAAGTGCTTTCTCAAAATGGTGACAAGCAAATATATAAAGAAATTATCAGTTCATTTAAATCCATAGAGAAAGACATCAATAAATTGTCAAAAGAATTTATAGCGTTAGGTGGAGATAAATTAATTCATAGCTAATGATAATTAATACAAGGCCAAAAGAGGTTTCAAAAAAAATTATTGAACTTTGCATTCAAGAAAAAGTTGAATTTCAAAATATTCATTTATCTAGTATTGAATTTTTATCAGGTGCTTATAAAAAAAAATTGTATCAACAAGTAATTAAAAATATTGATAGTTTTTCTAATATAATTTTTACAAGCCAGGCAGCAGCAAAATTCGGCACTGATTTATTCAATTCACAGACTGGAATACTCAAATCAAATCAAAATATTTTTTCAGTTGGAGACGCCACTAGAAAAATCTTAATGGATAGAGGCTTTCAGTCCATAACACCAAGCAATAAGTCATCTCAAGGTATTGTTGATTTAATCAAAGAAAAGTACTCGGGAAGAAGCTTAATTTTTTGTGGTGAGAATTCTAATATGAATTTGCAATATGCATTTAAAGAAAATATGAGTGAAGCTGTATGTTATAAATTAGTGTTTGATATAAATAAGCTGCAAAACATCACAAAAAAATCTGCAGTAATACTTATATATAATTTTTTAACATTTGAGTTCATATATAAGAACCTTTACAGCGATCTTATTCAAAATAAACTCTTTGTTCTTGCTTCTGAAAGAATTAAATTAGAGGTATATAAAATAGTTAAAGATAAAAATATCTTAAATAA
>CBFHIO010000026.1:0-12677 GCA_965656035.1 Gammaproteobacteria bacterium
AACAACCAAATCAACTATTCATATTCATACGATAATGGAGCTGAGTTAGATATACGTTTAACATCTGGTGAAGCTTCTAGGTATTCTCCATATGAAAGAGTTGTTTTCTATGAAGATACTGATGATAGAGGTTTTTGGAGATACGACGTTAATACTGGTAGGAACCAAACTCAATTTAGTTATGTTGAGGATACTAACGAAAATGTCGGCATCGATCTAACATATCCAATTGAGATATTTGAAACTGAATCTGTATTAAAAGTTGGCTATGATTTAACAGAAAATAACAGAGATGCACAGGTTAGAAGTTACAGATTTCTATCAGAAGGTGGTCCTATTCCTGCTGATGGTTTAGACAACAGAATAGACTATATCTTTGCTGATGCAAACTTTGATCCATCTAGACTGATTTTAATAGAGAATACTGCTGCTTCATCTCCGGCTGGTTATCAGGGTGAACTAACAACTGACTCAGTATATCTTTCTTTAGATACGTACATTAATGAAAATTATAGACTAGCAGTTGGTGTTAGATCAGAGAATGGAGAGCAAATGGTTAATACATATGATGTGTTTAAACCAGTCGATGCAAACATCGAGAAAGTTCTTGATGAAGATTATATGCTCCCATCTTTCACCTTAACTTATTTGCCTGAATTTGATGAAAACCTTCAACTTAGATTGGGTATATCTCAAACTATTGCAAGACCAACGTTTAGAGAGCTTTCACCAACATTATTTATTGATGTTGATACTGACAGAGTAATAGCTGGTTCTTTATATTTAGAGAATTCAGAAATTGACAACATTGATCTAAGGGCTGAATATTACTGGGGCGTTAATCAATTCATGACAGCAGGTATCTTTTTCAAAGATATTTCTAAGCCGATTGAAGAAGTTGTTAACGAATCAGGTGATCTAATTGTTACTTCGTATCAAAATGTTCCTGGCGCAGAGCTAACTGGTATCGAGTTTGAATACGAGAGAATTTTTGAAGACTTGCTGCCGAATTCTAGCTGGGGTCAATCTAAAGAGTTCTTGTTAAAGTTTAATATTACAGCTACAGAGTCTGAAGTTGTTTATGGAGCTAATGACACATACATTAACAGTCAAGGATCTTCTATAAGTGCTGCTTCGTTGTTTGCTAACGGAAGAGATACACGTCTACAAGGTCAATCAGACTTAATAGGTAATATTCAATTTGGCTGGGATGATCTTCAAAATGGTTCACAAGCCACGCTTATAGTGAATTATGTAAGTGATAGAGTTCGTGCAAGGGGTATTGATGTTTTACCAGACGTTATTGAAGAACCTCCTCTTTTAGTTGATTTCGTATATTCTAAAGAGATTGATTACAGCGACTCATTATTAAAGGTTTCTTTAGAACTAAGAAACTTGCTTGATGAAGAGTACTATGCAGCTATGGCATCATCAGTTGTATATGACCAATACAATTTGGGTACTTCAGTCTCACTAGGCTTTAAATTAAGTTTTTAATTAACCGCTAAAAATATGGGCTACAATGTAGCCCATATTGTCTATGTTAAATTTTAAAACCCTCAAATATTTACTTCTATTTACGTTATTTATTCCAGGGTTGTATCTTTCAATCATGTTATTCAATTCTTTTATTAACCAACCTCAGATAATCAAAATTGGTAATATTAAAATTGATGATATTATTTCTGAAAACTCTTTGAAAGTTAACCAAGAAATAATTACAGACAACCAGAATGGTGAGGACTTTTCATATAAACTCATTGGCATAAGGTCTGGTGGAATTAATTCTTCTGTGGTTGTTAAAAAAGCTAATAAGGAGTATCTAGTATCAGTTGGAGAAATTCTTGATGATAGATTTGAATTAATTGAGGTTACGAAAGACAGTGCTGTATTTCGTAATGGACAAAAAGTGTATAGAATTAATTACGATGAAAAAAATTAAAATAAGTTTTAATATTGCATTCCTTCTATTTTTTGGAAGTGTAAGTTTAGTTTCCTCTCAAGAATCTTTTATTCTGAATTATGATGATGTTGATATCAAAAAAGTAACACAAGACATTGCTCAATTTTCAAAGAAAACCATAATATTAGATCCTAGAGTTAAAGGAAGGGTTACCATATATTCTAACGCTAATTTGAATAGTAATCAGGTTTGGGATGTTTATCTTAGAACAATTCAGGTAAACGGTTTTAGCTCAATTGCTGAAGATGGTTTTGTTAGAATTGTTCCTGAAAATGAGGCAACTAGAGATGAAAACATCTCATCAATAACCTCATCTGGAGATTATAGAACTATGGTAATCCCTTTATTTAACAGGTCTACTGAAGAGGTTTTGCCAATGATAAAACCTATTACGGGCAGGCAATCCCACCTCTCAAGCATTCCTTCAATCAACTCTATTCTAATTGTTGATAGATTAAGCAATGTCGACAGAATAAAGGATCTCATTCAGGATTTAGATAAAAATAACACTGCTAAGATCTCAATTATTAAGTTAAAAAATTTATCATCTATTGAAGCGGTTAGAATTCTTGATAAATTAAAAGCACAAAATAATCCAACGATTAACAAGTTTATAGCCATACCATTTAATCCATCCAACTCAGTTATTATTTCTGCCAATGAGTATGTTACATCTAATATTGAAGATACACTTAAGTCCCTTGATGGTGATGTAAAAATCAATGATTCAATTGATGTTGTTTATCTAAAATATGCAAAATCAGCAGATATTGCTGGAATTCTTAACTCTGTTTCAGGTGGCTTCATACCAGATAATGATGGCGCTAAAACAGTCATTGCGCATCATGAAAAAACCAATTCACTGATTATTTCTTCTGCTGAATCTAATCTCTCTACTATAAGAAATATTATTTCACAGCTTGATATAAGAAGAGCTCAGGTTTTAGTTGAGGCTATAATTGTTGAGCTCTCAGAAACTGCTGCGAGTTCACTTGGTGTCGAAACAATTTTTAATGGATCAGATAAGAATAGCGTTCCAATAGGTTTAACACGTTTTGGCGGATCAGGACCAGACTTGTTATCCATCGTTGGCTCATCTGCTAATGAAACCGATGTGAATTTAGCAACAACGGCATCTGCCTCGCTGCTGAACACTCAAGGACTAATAGCTGGATTTGGTGATTTGACACCTGGAAAGGATAATTTTGTCGGTATTATCAATGCAATAGCTCAAGATTCAAATTCAAATATTCTTGCAACTCCATCGCTAATGGCCATGGATAACGAATTGGCTACTTCAATAATAGGACAAGAAATACCAATCACTACTGGTGAAAGTCTTGGAACTAATAATGCAAACCCTTTTAGAACGACATCACGACAGGAAGTGGGTATCAAGTTAGAAGTAACGCCTCAAATAAATGAAGGTAGTTCTGTTGTCATGCAAATAAAAATTGAAGTTTCAGGAGTAGCAGGGGTGCCAATGAGTGGCATAGATATTATTACCAATAAAAGAGCTATAGAAACAACTGCATTAGTCGATAATAATCAAATTATTGTTCTTGGAGGTCTTGTTGATGAGGACAAGCAGGACAGTGTTTCCAAGGTTCCGCTATTGGGGTCAGTTCCCGTACTGGGCAGGTTGTTTCAATCCTCATCATCAACAACTGTAAAGAAAAATTTAATGGTTTTTTTAAGACCAACCATAATAACTGATTCAGCATCAGCTACGTCCGCATCAAGTGATAAATATAACTATATTAAGGCTAGACAACTGCTTACTGGCGATTCTCAAGAATTAATTGATTTAAGAGATACCAAAGATTAGTAAACGATGTTTAATTAATCTATGGATAAAGAAAAATTTAAAATACTCCCATACGATTTTATAAAAGAAAATCAAATTATTGCATCAAAATCAGATGATGGTTATGAAGTAATATCATCGAACAAAATTTCACCTGCAATTTATCACGAATTATATAAATATTTAAAAGAAGACTTTACATTAAAATTATGCAGCACTGATAATTTTAATGAAATGCTCACAAACACATTTACTATTGATGATGCTTCTAATGATATTTCAGAAGAACTGTCTGATGAATTTGATCTTCAATCTTTTGCAGGCTCTATTTCTGCTACAGAAGATCTCTTAAGCGGCGGTGATGACACTCCAATTATTAAGCTTATAAATGGTGTTATTAGCCAGGCCATTAAAAATAGAGCTTCTGATATTCACTTCGAGCCTTACGAAGATAGAATTATTATCAGATATAGAATTGATGGAATATTAAGAGAGGTTTTATCTCAAGATAATAAAATATCTTCGATATTAATATCTAGAATTAAAATCATTTCTGGTTTAGATATTTCTGAAAGAAGATTGCCTCAAGACGGAAGAGTATCACTCTCCCTTGGTGATAAAAGTGTTGATGTTAGGGTATCTACTTTGCCTTCATCATATGGAGAAAGAGTTGTTTTAAGGCTCTTAGACAAACAGTCCGCACAAATTAACATAGGGGACTTAGGGCTACCTTCTAAAATATTAACAAACTATAAATCGTCACTAAAAAATCCAGAAGGAATAATATTACTAACCGGTCCAACCGGCTCTGGAAAAACAACTACTTTGTATGCAGGATTAAGGTATTTAAGTGATTCGTCACAAAACATACTAACGGTTGAGGATCCAGTCGAATATACTTTACAAGGAATAGGCCAAACCCAAGTAAATACAAAAACTGGCTATACATTTGCAAAAGGTTTAAGAGCAATTTTAAGGCAAGATCCTGACATAGTTATGGTAGGGGAAATGAGAGATATTGAAACTGCGCAAATTGGTATCCAGGCAAGTTTAACAGGCCATCTAGTTTTATCTACCGTCCATACTAATAGTGCTGTAGCTGCTATTACAAGACTTAGAGACATGGGTATTGAATCATTTTTATTGGCATCTAGTTTACGTACTATTATTTCTCAAAGATTGGTTAGAAGGCTTTGTTTAAACTGTCGTTATGAAGACGAGCCTACGAATGAGGTTGCTAAATTGTTTAATCTAAATAAAAGCCAAAAAATCTATATGTCAAAAGGCTGTGATGATTGCTCAAATACAGGGTACCAAGGACGAATTGCCATTGCTGAGTGTATTCAGGTTGATAAAAAGCTCAAAGAAATGATTCACAATAACTCATCTGAATCTGAAATATCAGACTATGTTTTTAAGGACAGCCAATCTATAGATCAGGCATCGTATGATCTTTTGATAAACGGTATAACATCTGCTGATGAGTTAATAAGAGTTGGGAATTTAAAAGAAGATGCCGAACTATAACTATACAGCTCTCAACAACAATGGATTGAAAAAAACAGGCATTCTTACAGCATCATCCGAAAGAGAGGCAAGGAAGTATATTAAAGAGTTACAACTAACCCCAGTAAGTGTCTCAATTGCGAATAAAAGATCTAAGCTTAAGTCAAGAATAAAAAATAAGGATGTAGTCTTGATGACACGCCAATTAGCAACTCTTTTAGAAGCCAATACATCTATTATTGATGCATTAAAAATAACCTCAGATCAATTAAATAACAATGATTTAAAAGGTATCATTCTTAATTTGCGTGAAGACCTTATTCAAGGAAAAAGACTTGGTCAGTCAATGAAAAAATACCCAACAGTTTTTAATAATACCTATTCATCTTTAGTGACTGCAGGAGATTCATCTGGGAACCTGGACATTATTTTTAATAAATTAGCAGATTATTTAGAAGAGAGCGCCTCGATAAGACAGAAAGTTATTTCAGCACTAACTTATCCCATCATATTAATAGGTTTTTCTATAGTTGTAATATTTGGCTTATTAACCTTTGTATTGCCGCAAGTTGTTGGTCAGTTTGTAAAAGCCGGTGCAGAACTGCCCCTATTAACTGAGATACTGATAGGCCTTTCAAATAATATCCTAATAATTATATTATTTTTAGCCTTTTTAATTGTTATAACGATATATAGCTATAAAAGATTTATAAGAAATGTTGATAATCATATTCTTGCACATGAAAAATTATTAAAACTACCGCTAATCGGCAACTTTATTTTGTTATCTGAAATCGAAAGATTTTCAAGTACTATGGCTCTTGTTATGGAGTCAGGCACAAACTTAGATGTTGCTTTAGAAGAGTCTTCATTAGTCTTTAATAATAAATACTTGCAGTCTGCAGTCATGAATTCAAAAAAAGATTTAGTTGAAGGCAAAGATTTTATTTTTTCACTTAGTAAAATGAAAATTTTTCCAAGTATGTTTATGCAATTAATTAGTAGCGGATATAAGTCGGGTAATTTAATAAAAATGTTTCATAAAGCTTCTGAATTCTTAAGAAGTGAAATTGACTCTAAAAGATCCGTATTTTTATCTTTGCTTGAACCATTGGTTATAATTTTTATGGGAGGTTTTGTTATGTTAATTGTTCTAGCTATACTTATCCCAATAATGCAAATGAATACACTTTCTCTAGGATAGATTATGAAAAAATACAATAAAGGATTTACTCTAATTGAATTAATGGCTGTGCTAGTAATACTCGGTATTCTAGCTACAGTAGTCGTTGTGAATGTGGCTCCAGTTTTCCAAAGAGCAAATATAGAGAAAATTAAGGCTGATATTGCTCAGACTGAAAAAGCCTTAGAAATGTATAAATTTAATGAGCTTCAGTATCCATCAACCTCTCAAGGGCTCGAAGCTCTTGTTATTCCTCACAGCGGTCTAAAAAATCCTATTTTATATCCTGAGGGTGGATATATTTCTTCAATACCATTAGATCCATGGGGGCGAGAGTACTTGTATGAGTTCCCACCCCGGAAATCAAAAAAATTTGATTTATACACCTTAGGGGCTGACGGCATGGAGGGCGGATCTGGAGATGACACAGATATTGGAAATTGGATGCAACAATAGTAAAAAAGGTTTTACTTTAATTGAAATTCTTGTTGTTCTTGTTTTAATTGGTATTACCTCTTCGTTAATTTTTTTAAACTTAAACTCTGTGGTTTCAGTTAATAAAAATCAGTCAACCTTTATAAAGACTTTTAGCTACTTATCTGAAGAAAGCATTGTTTCTGGAAATATAATAGGGTGGCACGCCAATAATGATAGGCAATTCTTTTATTTTTTAGAAAGCAACAATAACAAAGTTAATGAAATTAAAAATCCATATTCAAATAATTGGCAAAATCTTAATGATTATAAAAAAACCTTTAAATCATTTGATGGGACTGAGTTTGATTTTGAATTTTATGATGACAATAAGCCTTTGCTAATATTTTATCCATCCGGAGAGAGTTCCGGTGGCTTTATTAATATATTTTTTGATGAATATATTCAAAAAATTGAGATCAATACTAATGGAAAAATTACCTCACAAATTATCGATTACTAAAAAAGGCTTTAGCTTAATTGAAATAGTTGTAGCACTTTTTATATTGAGCACATCAATAATTGTTTTATATAACTTAATTCTATCTATAAACATCTCAATATTAAGTTTAGATGATCACTATCATTCTAAAGAAGTAGCAAATAATCGAATAGCTTTGCTTCAGACTATTGAGAAGCCTTCAGCTGGAAATACTCGTTCAGGATATATGAGAATGGGTAGCAAAGAATGGCAATGGGAAGAAAGTTTTGAATCAAGCGAGACCGAGGAGCTAATAAAATATGAAATCACAATTAAAGAAAGGGGAGCTAATAAATATTCATATAGATCAGAAGGATTTTTAATAAATGAATAATAAAGGTTTTACAATTATAGAGGTTTTGGTTTCTTTGGTTATTTTTTCTATGATAGCTCTGGTTTCGTCTAATATTCTTAAATCTTCTCTAGAAACAGAACAAAGAACATCACTTCATCTTGATTCCATAAAGGAACTTAATTTGGCATCTACTATTATAAGAAGAGATTTGAGACAAATCGTAAACATAAGCTCAAAGGATTTTTATGGTGTTGATATGTACGGTACTTTTATAAGCCCGATGAATTCTCAAAGTTTAATGTTTAATTCTAATATAAAGTCTTTATCTGATGAGATTTCTCCAATTAAAAGAATTCAATATGAATTCGACGGCAATAAGCTTATTAGAAAACAGTTTTTTTCATCTAATCCATATGATCCTGATGACTTTACCAATCTTGACTTAATAAAAGATATCGACAATCTTGAGTTTACATTTTTATATGAGAATTCATGGCATGAATCATGGCCTATAAGTCTTATAACCTCCAAAAAAATTCCCACATTGATTAAAATCGAATTTTCAAAGCAAAATAAAGATTATTCGTGGATTATTGATCCAAACATAAGCTATGCAATACAGAACTAAAGGTGTCGTTTTAATATCTGTGCTTTTGATAGTCTTATTGCTTTCATCAATAGCAATGCTAATTGGAAATAACTACCTCGTGGCTTTTAAAAGAGCTCAATATATTGAGTTTCAAACGGTATCTTTAAATATCTTTAGAAACATCGAATCACTAGCTCTTAAAAAAATAGACAATGAGTTAAAGTTTAACTCAAAAGTTCTTGCCAGAAATAATCCATTGCTAACAAATGATTTCTTTTTTGAATTAAATCAGGGATCTGTATCAGCAAAAATTATTGATGCAGCAAATTGTTTTAATATTAATTCTCTAGTTCAAAAATCAGAAAATAAATTTAATCCAAACGATACGAACATAAAAGTATTTTTAAAACTAATGCGTTTAAATGAAGTAGAGCCAAATTTAGCTGATGAGGCAGTTGATCAAATTATTGATTGGATTGATAGTAACTCCAATCCAAGAGCATACGGCTTGGAAGATTATTATTACTCAGGCCCATTAAATAACCCAAAGGAATATACTGCTAGTAGAATGTTTCATGACTTGGCTGAAATTAAGAGCTTGCCTGCCATTCAAAAAATAGGTTGGAAGATATTCAAGGATAACTTTTGTGCTATGCCTGACAACCATCTTAAAGTTAATATTAATTCACTTAAAAGTGAAGATTACCTTTTGCTGGCATCTTTTTTTAAGAATATGCAATATGCAGATGCTCAATTCATATTAAATAATATTCCAGACGAGGGCTTTAAAAATGAAGCAGATTTTAAACAATCCTTTGCGTCATATGAAATTGATGAGGGGATTATACATATTGATTTTACATCACCTAGCTTTATACTTTTGACGACTTTTACATACGATAGTTTTTCTTCAGATTCTATAAGTAAAATTTATTATGGAACTAATAATAATAGCTATATTATTTCAAGAATCTATAATGGCATCTAGATGAACTTTTACATTGCACATATTCTTAACTCAAATTGTGACTTAATTCACTTATACACCATAACAGATAAGAGGGAACCAAAAAAAACACTTAGCTCAATTACAGAGTTGTTAAGAGTTAAAAATATAGATGAACTATTAGTGTTAATCCCAGCAACAGAAGTTACTTCATATAATTTTATTAAAAACAAATCTCTATCAGATCAAATTAATACTGCAAATTTTATTTCTGATATCGATCTAAATTTTATAGATTCAGTTTCTGATAATGAGTATATTCTTTCAGATGAAGCTGCCTACGTTATAAATAAAAAATTTATAACTAATTTGAATCAACAACTAAGCAACCTAAATTGTAAAGTTTGCATAACACCAGAATTTCTTATCAATTCATATGAGTTTTATGATTCAATCACTCAAATAGAAAACAGCTTTATGATTTCCTACAAAGATAAAACTGGATTCACTGTTTCAAATGAAAATTTAAATCAATACCTAGATGTTGTAATTAATGAGAAGCCCGGCTTTAATCCAAAGATATTTAGCTCTAATAAGAATCTTAATAATAAATTTCAATCTACTGAGGTAACCAAAAAATTTGATTTCCAGGATGTAAGTATTGAAAAAGTTAAATCTCTGCCTAATTTCTTTAAAATGAACTTCACTATAAGTTTAGTAATTAAAAAGATGAATTTTTCAAAGATGCAGCTGATTGGCTCAATGCTTTCTCTTGTATTAATAATGTTCTCACCTTATTACTTAATCTACAAGAACAACCACTATTCTCAAATATATAAGGAGGCCACTTTCAATATTTTTTCTTCAATCAGTGAGGATATAAAAAGAGTGGTGTCACCCAAAAATCAAATTGATCAAATTCTAAAAAATATACCAACTGACTATCGAGCGAATACCAAACTTCCTGATTTAGATTTATTCTTTAAATATGGAGAGAATTATTTTTCTGATATTACAATTGATGTTCAAAGCTCTACTGCAAAAATAACTATTAATTCAATGCCATCTTTACAATTTAATATTTTAAAAAACACTAGCGCAAAGATGAACCTAAAAATTTCAGATAATAACATTGAAATTAAAGACGATAATGCCAGTGGTGTTATAGATATATACTATGAAAATAATTAGATTTTATAATGAACTCCAAGAAAGGGAGAAAAAGTTACTCTCTATATCCTTGATTTTAATTATTACACTAATTTTGTATTTTATGTTCTCTAGTGTCCATAAAAATTACATCAGATCAACATTAAATCTAGAAAAAGCAAAATCAGACTATGAGTATGTTTTTAATAAGGTTCAAAGACTTAATAATTCTCATGATAAAAAAGTTATAGATAGGAATGTTATTGAAAGTTTAATATCCAGTAATAACTTAGAAGATAAAACTTCTGATCTTCAAATCTCTGCAGTTAATGGATCAACCAATGTTACTTTTTCTTCATTAAATATTAATGACGCTGTACTGATATCTGAAAAGTTAATAAACACTTCTCAAAATAAGATAAGTAACATTAGATATCAAAAACTAGATAACAAAATAATTACAAAATTAACTTTTAATTAGTTATTTGAGATTGTTATTTTATTTGAATATAACTCATGAAAAGTTTTAACTGCGATTGAATCTGAAACTCCCCACTTAGTGGATTCAATAGTTTTTATTTTTAAACTTTTTGCAATTTCAATATAAATTTTTAATGCCTCATCTATGACATCGGCTCTATCAGTTGTTAGATTATACTTTTCTATCTTTTTATCTAAACTTAACTCACTTAACTTATTTGCAAATCTAATAAAATTAGGCGTTGACATCTTATTTGACTCATTTGCTTTTAAAAAAGATCTAATACTACCACCCAGGCCAATTAAAACATCTGCTTTAGATTGCTTCTTTAACCAGTTGTTTAGTCTTTTCCATTCACCTAAATCATTTTTATTAAGCATTCCTCTGACTGCTCCAAGTTGAAATGATTTAATAATATGTTGATCATTTTTACGAATATAGATTTCTGTGCTTCCGCCTCCAACGTCTACAAATACATTTTTATTTTTAGATTGTGCCTTAGGATGAAGACTTATTAATTTTGCTTCTTCTAAACCTGAAATTATTCTAATAGGATGCTCAATTTTATTTTCAACATATCTTCTCGCATCTTCTGAGTTTTGAGTATCTCTAAAGGCACTAGTGGCAACAATTTCATAAATATCTATATTATTTACCTTAAAATTTTTTTGATATTTTTTTAAGGTTTTAACTAATTCTTTTAATTTATTTTCTTTTAGATATCCTTCCTTGAAGACATTCGAACCCAATCTAATAGGTGACCTTACGCCTTCTATGAACTCAATTGATGTCGGGGTAGTCTTAAAAATCTTAGACTTAATGGCATTAGTACCTATATCTATTGATGCTATTTTCATTACGTATCATCACTATACTTGGTAATTATCATAAATTGCTCATAGGATAAATTATTAAACTCAACTCCCTCAATGGTAGCAGAATAATTAGAGAGCCTTTTAGAGTACTTAGCTGGTTTTAATATTTTTTTATTTTCATAAGCAGTTTTAATTAACAAATATCTTAAAGAGGTTAGTCTGCCTATCATTTTATTATTTGAGTTTATGGAAACCCATGGAGATACAGCTGTCCCAGTCTGATTGAACATTTGTTCTTTGTATAAAGTAAAAGCATCCCATTTTGTTATGATTTGTTCGTCATTTTTAGAAAGCTTCCAATATTTTAGCTGAGAATTTTTTCTTGCATGCATTCTTCTTTCTTGCTGATCTCTTGATAATGAAAAGTAAAACTTAGTCAATTCCAGTCCATTTTTTATCTGATTGTTCTCCCATTCATTTACCCTTTTCATGAAAGTTCTATATTGTTTCTCGTTACAATAGCCCATAATAGGTTCTGTAATAGCTCTGGTATACCAAGACCTATCTAGAAAAGAAATATTTCCTTCTTTTGGTAATACCTTTTCCCACCTTTGGAACCAATGAGAAGATTCCCATGGTGTAGGGATGCCGAGCTGAACGTAATTAAAATTATTAGGTCTTAAATATTCTGAAAAAAATTTTATTGCAGAACTCTTGCCGGCTGTATCACGTCCTTCAAAAACTATACAGATTTTCCTATTATTTTTTATTACATCTTCCTGAAGCTTTAATAATTCAATTTGTAGCCGTCTTTTTTCAATAGCATAAGCTTTTGAATCAAGTCTTTTATATTCTGATTGATCTAATGATATTAACGACATTTAAGTAAAATTTATAATAGAGATGTTTAAAACGTAATAAAATCTTTCACTTCTGTAACACTTTTAAATTAATTCAATATTATAATAGGTTCTTTCATCAACATAGC
>CBFHIO010000027.1:0-12572 GCA_965656035.1 Gammaproteobacteria bacterium
TCTTCAGCAGGTGCTTCTTCTTCAACAGGTGCTTCTTCAGCAGGAGCTTCTTCAGCAGGAGCTTCTTCAGCAGGTGCTTCTTCTTCAACAGGTGCTTCTTCTTCAACAGGTGCTTCTTCAGCAGGAGCTTCTTCTTCAACAGGTGCTTCTTCTTCAACAGGTGCTTCTTCAGCGGCTGCTGCGGCTTCCTCGGCAGCTTTTTCTTCAGCTTCCTTGGCTAGCCTAGCTTCTACTGCTGCTTTTTTTGCTTCAGCTTTAGCTTTTTTTGCATCTAGTTTTGCTTGTAACTCTTCAGGAGATAGTTTTGCCTCTTTTACAAGAGATTGAACTCTTTCACTTAATTGGGCTCCTTTAGCAACCCACTCATTAAGCTTATCAAGATCAAATCTTAATCTTTCTTCTTGACCGCTTGCGGTTGGATTAAAAAACCCAAGTCTTTCAATAAACTTTCCATCTCTTGGACGTCTTTCATCTGCAACTGTTATAAAGTAGTATGGGTTCTTTTTTGACCCACTTCTTGCTAATCTAATTATTACCATATTTGTCTGTTTATATTCTTAATATTAAAAAAGATGTGTATTTTAGGGTAACCTTGATAATATTGATAGTATTAATATATAAAGTTTTTAAATATCTAATCTTAAAATGAATTTTATTACACAAGTTACTATCTCTATAGTTTTATATTTTATTGTTAGGATGTTGGTAAAAAAACCTAACTCATTTTATACAGCAAGTTTTGTTTCTACTATTTCATATATAGTAATGTATCTTGTTTTATATCAATCTATAACACTATTACCAACATTACATTTTTTAGTTACAGGTTTAAGTCTAATAATCTTGTTCATTTCATATTATGAGATAGTCTTATTAGAGAGGAATGTAAGAAAAATAAAGCTTGGGTTGTTTGAAAATGCTGAATCTTTTTCTATAGAAAGAAGTTATAAGCTTGTCTTTAAAATATTAGGAGTAGGATTATTGTTTTTATCTCTTGCATTGATATCTGGTTTTGCAATTCAATCAATTTTTACAAATAATTTGATTATTAAGTCTTCATTCACCATAATTGCTTGGTTTATATACTTAATTACATTAATAGGTACAAAGTTTTTTAATTTTCCTATCAAATATGCAACAAGAGGATTATTTATTTCAATGTGGGCAGTTCTTTTTGCGTATCTTGCAAATTCATACTTAATTTATAATTAATTTATGAATTCTGAGCCGACGTTACTCTTTTTATTTTTTAGTTTAGTAAGTTTGCTATGTCTTAGTGCTTTTTTTTCAGGAGCAGAGACTGCAATGATGGCAGCGAATAGAATTAAATTAAAAAATCTAACAAAAAAACTTGATAAAGGTGCTAAAAGAGCTTTAAAACTCCTGGAGAAACCAGATTTACTTTTGGCAACAACCCTTGTGGGAAGCAACCTTGCAAATATTTTAGCATCTTCTATTGTTACAATTTTAATGTTGAGCTATTTTGGGGGGAATGTCTTACTTGGAGCTGTCTTATTGACAACATTTATATTGATATTTGCTGAAATAATTCCAAAAACAATAGCAGCAGTTAAACCAGAAAGTTTTGTAAAATTATCATCATTTAGCTTAAAGATCTTCCTATTCATCCTAAGACCATTAACAGCTATAGTAAATTATTTGAGTTCAATTGTATTAAAGTTATTTAGTATCAATGTTAATGATGCTAAAGATAACGACAACCTTAATACTCAAGAACTGAAGACCCTTTTAGAGGAATCAGGTGATTTAATTCCAAAACAATACAGAGGTATGCTTTCTTCTATTTTAGGCATGGAAGAGCTTGTTGTTGAAGATATCATGACCTCTACATCAGAGGTTATTGGTATTGATATTAATCTTGACTACAAAACTAATAAACAAATTATAGAATCCTCTCAGTACACTAGATTACCTGTTTTTCAAAACTCTTTAGATAATGAACTTGGTACATTACATTTGAAAGATTCTCACTCGTTTCTTGAGAAGCTTGAATTAAATCAAGATGTGAGAAGTGTTTTATCTAAGACGTATTTTGTATCTCAATCAACTGCTTTAATGAAGCAGCTAAAAGAGTTTCAAGATAATGATAAAAATATCGCATTGGTCGTAGATGAATATGGAGAAATTGAAGGCCTTATTACTATAGAGGATATTTTTAAAGAGATTGCAGGTAAATTTGGCAGTGAGAAAGCTGAATTGGAAAAAGAATTTACTAAATTAAAAGATGGTGCAATTGTTACCGATGGAAATTCTAGAATTCGTGATCTTAATAATTTTGTTAATTGGTCTATACCTGAAGATAATTCAAAAACAATAAATGGTTTAATTACTATGCACCTAGATCAAATACCACAGAATAAATTATGCGTTGAGATCGAACAATACAGATTTGAGATCATAAAAATTGAGGATAATTCTATTTCAAGAATTAAGATAAAAAAAATTGAATTTAATAATTAAATTACCTAAATGTTAAGGTCTTTGATTCAACAAGTTACTCCATTTCAACAAAATGCAACTATTATCTTTTGCGATGAAACAAAAAAATGTGCCTTTGTTGATCCTGGTGGAGATATTGAAATTCTTTTAGAGATTTCAAAAGATCATGGCTTGCTTCCAGAAAAAGTTCTATTAACACATGGTCATATTGACCATGCAGGCGGTGCAGCTGAAATATCTGAAATCCTCAATGTAGAAATTCATGGTCCTCATATAAATGATAAGTTTTTGTTGGATGAACTTCAGAAACAAGGTGAAATGTTTGGAATGCAATCAAGAAATTGTAATCCTGACAAATGGCTTAATGAGGGGGATATAGTAAACATAGGAAATGATGAGCTAGAGGTTTATTTTTGTCCAGGACACACTCCTGGACATGTAATTTTTTTCAATAAAAAAAGTAGCTTGGCTCTAGTGGGGGATGTTCTCTTTAATGGCTCAATTGGGAGAACAGATCTTCCAGGAGGCAATCATAAAGAATTATTAAATTCAATTAAAAATAAATTATGGCCGCTAGGAAGTGATATTGAATTTATACCTGGACATGGGCCTAATTCAACTTTTGCTCAGGAAAGGGCAACTAACGCGTTCGTTGCAGACAGCATTTTAATGAACAGATAAATACTATTTATCGTACCTGCCTGGAGCTAATTTCCTGCCAAATAATGAAAGCAAAGAGGCTGGAAAATTTTTAAGCACAAATACCAAAATTTTATATGTCATTGTTGGAACACAAATAGGTTTTCCTGCAAACATTGCTTCAACCCCCTCTTTTGCTACTCTCTCAGCTGAAAATTTAAGAAAACTAGGAACCCTATCCATTTCATCTTGAACACCACTTGCGGTATGAAACTCAGTGACTGTAAAGCCTGGGCATAAAGCTGTAGACGAGATTCCAAGATGATTGTAATTAATATTAATAGAATCACTGAACCTATTCATAAAAGTTTTGATTGGTCCATATAGCGCTTGTATAGAAGATGGAGGAGAGAATGAAGCAACGGATGAAACTATCATAATCTTGCCTTTTTGATTTTCTATCATTGATGGAAGAAAAATTTTTGTGAGTGCTATGACTGACGTTCCAAGAACTCTTATAAAATTCTCCTCATCTTGCATTGGAGTTTCATGAAAAGGAGTCTTTATACCATAGCCAGCATTGTTAATTAGAACTTCTACTTTATAGCCTTTATCATTACAGAAATTAAATATCTCAGTTGGAGCATTAATATTGCTCAAGTCGCATTTTATAAAATCAACTTCTACTTTGAATTTTTCAGAAATTTCTTTTGCTATTGACGCTAGCCTTTCTTCTCTTCTTGCAGTCAAAACTAAATTGTAGCCTCGATTCGCAAGGTTATTTGCTATTTCCAAACCAATTCCGGAAGATGCTCCGGTTATTAATGCATATGAGTTATTCATAAAATATATACTATCAGTATATATATTTCTAAGATAGAATAATGTGCTAATTTAATTAAGGATAAAAAATATATGAACAATTTCATCAATATTTCAAAAAATTACTACCAAGCTTGCCTTTTTAGTTTATTTCTACTCTTTCCTTTCAATTTTCAAGCGGAAGAAATAGCAAAGGCTGAAGAAGTTAAAGAAACTCCTGATCAGTCATCAGAAGAAAAAAAAGATAAGAAAAATGGAAAAAAAGATTACAAGTCGATAGAAGATTTTATAGAAGATGGTGAATATAAAAAATTAGAAGGTTTCTTAAATATTCTTCATGAAACTGAAAAAGATAAATATTATTTAATAATTGAGAAAGATAAGCTCAACAAAGAATTTATTTACTTTACCTATGTTTTGAATGGCCCACAAGCAGTTGGAGCTAGTGGAGGGTCGCTTGGAGATGGCTCAATATTGGAATTTAGAATGTTTAAAGATGATGTTGGTCTTTATAAAATTAATACTAAGTTTACATACGATGAACCTAATAAAATCTCTCAATCGAAACTCACTAACATTATTGAGGCTTTCATGGGCAGATTTGAGGTAGTTGTCAAAGAAGATGATAGATTGCTCATAAGCGCTGATAAATTATTTCTAAGTGAAATTCTTACAAGTGTTACACCTAACATTCCCAAAGAATACATGGATTTCTACGACTTAAGCCTTGGAAAACTTGATAAAGAAAAAACATATATTGCAGATGTAAGAAATTATCCAAAAAATACAGCTATTGAGATTAATTATAGTTTTTTTAATCCAAGACCAAAGCCTTCAGGCTCTATTGATGCTGTAGCTGATAAAAGATATACATTCATTTCAGCAAGGCATTTATTTGTTGAGATGCCAGATGATGACTTTGAACCAAGAGTAGCTGATCAAAGAATTGGTTATTTTTCTGAAAAAGTTACAGATCTTTCAACCTATGACACATACCCTGCAAGAGACCTCATAAATAAATGGAGGTTAAAGAAAAAAAATCCAAATGATGAATTGTCTGAGCCTGTAAAACCAATTGTATTTTGGGTTGAAAATTCAACACCTGAAGAAATCAGACCATTTGTTGTTAAAGGTATTGAAGGCTGGAATGTTGCATTTGAAAAAGCAGGTTTTAAAAATGCCATAGTTGCAAAAATACAGCCTGACGATGCTGAGTGGGATGCTGGTGATGTTCAGTATAATGTTGTTAGATGGGCCTCTACTCCTAGCCCAAGATATTCAGGATACGGCCCGAGTATCGCAAACCCAAGAACTGGTGAAATCATTGCAGCAGATATAGTTCAAGAATTTAATGCAATAAAAAGAGGATATACCTATAGAAAGCTTTGGGGCTATACCGAAGATAACGATCCTTTAGAGCAATGGATTGTTTCGTTAACAATGCATGAAGTTGGACACACACTTGGGCTAAGACATAATTTTAAATCATCGTGGATCTATGATGCGAAGGATATTCATGACACCTCTATTACTGGTAAAAGCCATATAGGCTCAGTTATGGATTATGATCCAATAAATATAGCTCCAGAAGGAGTTAAGCAAGGCAATTTTTTCCCTCATGAGCCTGGTTTCTATGATCAATGGGCAATTAAATTTGGATACACACCTAACTTAAGTGATGAAGAAAGAAGTGAAATTCTTTCTCAATCAGTCTTGCCAGAACATATCTTTGGAACTGATGGAGATGCAATGGGATCACCAGGATCAAACATTGATCCAAGAGCAAAGAGGTATGACCTATCCAGCGATCCGGTTACTTATACATCACAAAGAATTGAAGTACTTGATTCAAAGATTAAAGATTTACCAAATATATATTTAAATGATGGTGAAACATCGACAGAATTTAGATCAACATTCTATAGCCTAACTAGAGAAAAAGGCAGATTTTTAGAAGGAGTATCAAGACTCATCGGTGGAGTTTATTCGAATAGAATAGTTAATGGACAAACAGAAATGACTCCCTTCGAGGCAGTTTCTTATAGTGATCAAAAAAGTGCAATGAGCTTGATAAGTGATAAGCTTTTATCAAATGACGCCTTTAATTTTGATCCAGAATTGCTTGTATTTTTACAAAGCGAAAAAAGAGCTGCTTATAGCCCAAGAAGAGGAAACGAAGATCCGCAACTTCATGAATTAGTTCTTGGCATGCAAGAAAGAATTTTGGCTCATATTCTTCACCCAACTGTAATGCAAAGACTTGTTGACAGCGCACAATATGGTAATAGTTATATGCCTAATGAGGTTTTGAATGATTTATTCAGTGCAATATTTGTACAAAGAGAAGAGGCGAATACATTTAAGATGAATCTTCAATCAAAATATACAGATGGCCTTATTAAGGCGTTAGATGATGGTTCATATGATGAGGTATCAAAGTCAGCAATCTATTCGTCATTAATAGAAATTGAAAAATTTTCAAAAAGACCTTTTGGTAGTGATACTTATAAAAATCATCTTAGATTTATAAATTGGAAGATTAATAAAGCTTTAGAAGACTAAAGATTTTTTTGCTCATCCTCTAATAATTTCTTTTTCATTTCAGCGCCTCCTGGGGCGCTGTAACCTCCAATTTTACCATCTGAGCATATTACTCTATGACATGGTCTAATTATTGGGTCAGGGTTTTGACCGCATGCATTTGCGACTGCTCTTGCTGCTTTGGGCTTACCAATTTTTTTTGCGATTTCTTTGTAAGTTATAGTTGTGCCATAAGGGATTTTATCAATCTCAGCCCAAACTAGTTTTTGAAAATCTGTAGCCATAGAGAACTACGTCCAAGATTTTATTAACTTTATAGCTTCATCCTGAGTTATTACTAATCTAGCATATTTGGGCGTCTCCATAGAACGCATTTGTTCTGCAACAAATTCTGGGCTTAATCCAAAATTAATAAGACTAGTTGCAAGATCTTTTTTAGCCTCAATATTTTCAGTATCTGAAGTAAGTTTCTGTGAATAATAATTTGTTTTGAACACCAAAATACCTAACTCAGCTAAGGCTAAGTCCTTATCATCGCATTCATTGTCTTCATATTTATCTATTGCATTAAGTATCCAATAATATGGTTTAGCTACTTTTGCTTTTGCTTCATCAATATTTGGATAAAGTTTGGTATGTGATTTTTCTTTAAACCAATTGTCTTCATGCTTAATAATGCATTCTTCCTTTAGATCGAATAAATACTTTTTTAGTTCGTCATCCTTAGTTATAAATGTATATTCCACTATTGATAATCTCTAAATACTTTAATAATTTTTTCCATAGCCCAATCGATTTCTTCTTTAGTAATTGTTAATGGAGGAGCAAATCTAATAACTGTTTCATGTGTTTCTTTTGCAAGGATTCCCTCATTCATCAATGATAAACATATTTTTTTTGCAGATATTCTTTGATTAAACTCTACTCCTATCCATAGCCCTTTACCCCTTACCTCTGTAATGAAATCTAAATTTATTTCTTCAAGTTTAGCTTTAAGGTAGTCGCCCATATTTTTGCTGTTTTCAATTAAGTTTTCATCGATTAATAAATCAAGGGCCTTAGAAGCTACTTTTGCCGCAAGCGGATTGCCTCCAAAAGTAGAACCATGAGATCCTGGATTAAAATGATTCATAACTTCTTTGGAACTTAAAAATGCAGAAACTGGTAGCAACCCTCCGCCTAATGCTTTTCCTAAAATTAAACCATCAGGTTGTATTCCTTCATGTTCGTATGCAAACATCTTACCGGTTCTGCCCAAACCAGATTGAATTTCATCTAATATAAGTAAAATCTCATTTTCATCACACAAAGTTCTTAGCTGTTTCAACCAGCCGTCTTGCGGAGTTATAATTCCACCCTCACCTTGAATTGGTTCTACTAGAACCGCACATGTGTTTTTATTAATTAAGCTTTTGAAGGATTCAATAGACTTTTCGCATACTTTTGAGCAGTCGCAATTTGTTTTGCAATAATCAGCTTGAACAAATCCGTCTGCAAAAGGTCCAAACCCTTTCTTGTAATCTTTTTCTGATGAGAATCCTACAATAGTTGTAGTTCTGCCATGAAAGTTTCCTTCAGCAACAATTATTTCGGCAGAATTTTCTTCAATGCCCTTTGTAAAATATCCCCATCTTCTTGCAGCTTTAATTGCAGTTTCAACCGCTTCAGCTCCTGTGTTCATGGGCAAAATGGATTCGAATCCACTTAATTTTGAGAGTTTTTCAATATACTCTCCGAAGGGCTCTGTGTAGAATGCCCTTGAGCTTATTGCTAACTTTTCAGCTTGATTGATTAATACTTTTACCAGTTCTGGATGAGAGTGGCCATGGCTTACAGCAGAGTATGCAGACATCATATCTAAGTATTTATTATCATCAACATCCCACAAATAAACACCCTCGCCTTTTTTTAGTACTATTGGTAGAGGTGAATAATTTTTGGCTCCATAAATGGCTTCTTTGGCAATTAAATTGTTTTGTAAATTACTTGTCATAATAGTATTCTACATCCATTGAGATTAATGATATAGAGGAGCATTATGAATAACCAATCATCAAATCATCTTTTTATGATTGAGCCTGAGGTTTTCTACTCAAACGATCAAACATTAGATTCAAATCACTTTCAAACTGAACATGATATTCATTTGAAAAAAAATGATATTAAAGAAGAAGCTTTAACTGAGTTTAATAATTTAAAGAATAAAATTGAAGCTAACGGGATTAAGGTTACCTCTATGAAGGGTTCTCCAGAATGCCCTGATCATATTTTTCCGAATTGGTTTATTACTTTTGAAGACAAAACTTTTCAGCTTTTTAGCATGAAAGCTGAAAATAGGCGTCTTGAAAAAACAAAGGAAATGATTGAATTTCTCTCTCAACACTATTCTTTAAATGGTGATTTAACTGAATATGAAGATAATGGACTCTTTCTTGAAGCTACAAGCAGCATGGTCTTTGATAGAGTTAACAGAGTTGTGTATGCAGGAATATCACCAAGAACTAATGCTGATCTAACAAAAAAATGGTGCGTTGATAATAATTATGAGCTTGTCATGTTTGAAACACTAAGCCATAAAGGAGATTCAATTTATCATACTGACGTATTCATGTATGTTGGTCAAAAAGTTATTGGGATTTGCTTTGATGTTATCCTTCCTGAGTACAGAGAAATTGTTAGAGATAAAGTATCTAGATATCATGATGTATATGAAATAAAACAAAATCAAATACTAGATTTTTGTGGTAACAGCCTTGAGGCTAAAAACAATCTTAATGAATTTTTTTTAATAATGTCTTCAAGAGCATTTAACGCCTTAAATGATGGCCAAAAAGAACAGCTCTCTAAATATTATAAAAAAATTATTCACTCAGATTTAACTACGATAGAAAAGTATGGCGGTGGATCAGCTCGATGTATGCTTAACGAACTCTTTTAAAATTCTTTTACCCAATTAGCGGTTGTTTTAGCTCC
Organism: Gammaproteobacteria bacterium; assembly: GCA_965656035.1. Classification (GTDB taxonomy): domain Bacteria; phylum Pseudomonadota; class Gammaproteobacteria; order Magnimaribacterales; family D2472; genus SCGC-AAA076-P13. The sequence continues at coordinate 9,436 of CBFHIO010000027.1, forward strand.
GCCCAATGGAAAAAAATGAACTTGCTCAATATTAAAATCTGGATTTTGCGATTTATATTCAGCTAATTCACTTATTACAGAAGTTGGTTCATATGGCAAAAGAAGCTTTGTTAAATCCTTGGCTCTTTTTTGCAATACTTTCAATGATGCACCAACTCCGCATTCAACTGAATACCTAATTAAAGTTTGTAATTTTGCAGGCCCTGCTATGCCAATATGAACTGGAAGATCAATGTTCATATCAATAAGACTGTTTGCCCATTGTATTATTGCTACAGGGTCAAAACAAAATTGAGTTGCGATTGCTATCTGTGCATCAGTCCTTTTAGCATACTCATTTTTCCATGATAAAGCTTTATTAACATTGGTATGTGTGTTGTCTCTATCAATATCTTTATTGCCCTCAGGATGTCCAGCGACATGCAAACGTTTAAAATTATATTTATCAAATAATTCTGTTTCCATTATTTGGATTGATGAATCAAATATACCAGCGGGTTTTTTTGAACCTCCAGCAATTAAAAGAGCCTCTTGAACATTGGCTTCTCCTGAATACTTAGATAACCAACTCTCTAGTATATTTTTATCCTCTATTATCCTTGCAGGAAAATGTGGCATTGGAATAAATCCTTCATCAGTAATCTTTTTTGCAGTTGTAAGCATTTCATCAAATGTAGTTCCTTCAATATGAGCAATATATATTCTTGTATTAGCGGGAAGAACTTCAGCAAAACTTTCTATTTTAGCGGCTGCATTTGGGGTTACTTCAATTGAATAACCTTCTAAAAAATTTTTAACAACTTCAGAATTCATGAATGTATTAAAGCATAAAAAACTGGCGGAGAGTGAGGGATTCGAACCCTCGAACCAGTTACCCAGTTACCTCCTTAGCAGGGAGGCGCTTTCGACCACTCAGCCAACTCTCCGAAATTGATGCGAGATTATAACCCTTTGATAAAAAAAAATACCTAATTATCGATCAAATTCTATTTGCATTCCAAGAGGAATATCATTTTTAACACGACCATCTTCAAATACTATATGCCCATTACAGATTGTCATATGAACTGATGAGTTAAATGTTTTACCTTCAAAGGGTGACCACCCGCATTTATAAAGAATGTTGTCTTTGGTTACTTGATATTTTTTATCTAGATCGATGACTACAAGATCAGCGTAACAACCTTCTCTAATGTAACCTCTGTCTTTTACTTGAAATCTTTTTGCGACATTGTGAGTAGTTTTTTCAACTATTGTTTCCAGAGTTAATATGCCTTGGTGGTAAAAATCCAATAGTATCTGCAATCCATGTTGAACCAGTGGCAGTCCTGCTGGTGCATCTGAGTATTTCCTCATTTTTTCATCCCATGTATGAGGTGCATGATCTGTAGCAATAATATCAATTTTATTTTCTAGAAGCGCTTTTATAAGCGCCTGTCTGTCAGATTCTTCTTTAATAGATGGGTTGCATTTAATTTGATTGCCTAATTTAGCATAGTCTTTTTCGTTAAAGTGCATGTGGTGAACGCACACTTCAGAAGTTATTTTTTTACCATCAACTTCTCCTTTAGTAAATAACTCCATTTCTTTTTCGGTTGTTAGATGAAATACATGTAGATCAGAGTCATATTTCTTAGCAAGACTAACCGCAAGAGAGCTTGATAAATAACAACTCTCAACATCTCTTATAAGGTGATGGTGTTGAGCTGAAAGTTCATCTCCATATTTTTCAAGAAATATTTTTTCATTATTCTTAACAGTTGTTTGATCTTCGCAATGAGTAACAACAATAAGAGGTGAATAATTAAAAATGTCATCGAGCGCATCAAGGCTATCAACGAGCATCTCTCCAGTAGAAGCACCCATGAAAACCTTTAATGCTGCCGCTTGATTTATATCAACTTTTTTAATTTCTTCAATATTTGTATTGCTTGCTCCAAGATGGAAGGAATAGTTAGATAAAGATTTTGTACTTGCTATGTCAAATTTTTTACTTAAATTTTCATTAGTTGTTGTTGTTGGATTAACATTTGGCATTTCAAAATAACTTGTCACACCACCAGCAAGGCCTGCTCTTGATTCTGTTGCAATGTTACCTTTGTGTGTTAAACCAGGCTCTCTAAAGTGAACTTGGTCATCAATTAATCCAGGTAATACGTGCTTTCCATTTAGATCAACAGTTTTCTTTGTTTCAGAATCTATGGAGCGACTAATTAATTCAATTCTATTATTTTTAATTGCAATATCTGATTCGATTATTTTATTTTCATTAACAATTTTGCAATTTTGTAATACTAAATCATACATATTATCTATCCAGATTGAATGCTTTATGAAGTGAAGCTACAGCAATTTCTATTTCATTTTCATCAATAACAATTGTTATTTTAATTTCTGAAGTACTTATCATTTGAATATTTATTCCAGTTTCAGACAATGCTTTAAATGCTGTACTAGCAATTCCAGCATGTGATCTCATACCAACACCAACAAGAGAAACTTTAGCAATACTTGAATCAATTAACAAATCATTGAATTCTAGAGATGCTTTTAAACCATTTATAACCTCAGCAGCCATGGATTCATCTTCTTTTGAGACAGTAAATGTAAAATCTGTTTTTCCATTAACACTAACATTTTGAACTATGACATCAACTTCAATGTTTGCATCACTTAATGGGCCCAAAATACCATAAGCCATTCCAGGAGTATCGCTAACCCCATGTAGAGTAAACTTTACTTGATCCTTTTGAAAAGCTATACCAGAAACTAAACCATTTTCCATATTTTTTTCCTCAAGAGATATCAGGGTGCCATTACCTGGCTCAAAACTTGATAAAACTCTGACAGGTACATTATATTTATTTGCAAACTCAACTGCTCTAATTTGAATTACTTTAGCACCCTGTCCTGCCATTTCAAGCATTTCTTCCATAGTAATTACATCAATCTTTTTTGCCTCAGGAACTACCCTAGGATCAGTAGTGTAAATGCCATCAACATCAGTATAAATATCGCATCTTTCTGCATCTAGTTGAGCAGCGATAGCTACAGCTGTAGTATCAGATCCGCCTCTGCCAAGGGTTGTAACATCCCCAGACTCTGTAATACCCTGAAAACCTGTAATTATAGGAATA
>CBFHIO010000028.1:0-12247 GCA_965656035.1 Gammaproteobacteria bacterium
ATATGTTTGGTCAGTTTTCCTAATAGTTGCTTTGTGCATTTCAATTGCTTTTATTTTTTACAAGCAAAAAATAAAAGCAATTGCAAAAAAAATTAATTAAATGAAACCAATAAGAAAAAAAAGACTGCAAAGAGTATTGTTAATATTAGCAGGGTCAGCACTTGGGTCTTTTTTTATTATTAGAGCTTTGGATACAAATCTAGATTTTTTCTATACACCCTCGGAGATAATTTTAGAAGAAATACCTCAAAACAAAAGGATAAAAGTTGGTGGTATGGTTTTAGAGAACTCGGTGGTTAGAGATAAAACCAAAATATCCTTTACTGTGACAGACTATCAAGGATCATTAAATGTTGAGTTTGATGGAATAGTACCTGATTTATTTAAGGAAGGTAGTGGTGTTGTTGTACTAGGTTATCTAAATGGTGAAACAGTATTAGCTGAAGAAGTTCTTGCAAAGCACGATGAAAACTATATGCCACCAAGTATAGATATAAAAAAATAATGTTGATAGAAGTAGCACAATTTTTGACCATCCTTGCAACAGGACTATTTTTTTTATGCTTTCTATTTTCTAACATCTTTAATCTTAATGATTTAAATATCATTAATCTTATTTCAAGAATTTACTCTCATAGTTTTTTTCTATTTTTGTCTTCTTTTTTAATATACGTATGGATGGCAATAAGCGATAACTTCAGCGTGCTTTACATTGCTCAACACTCAAATACCAACTTACCTGTCTTTTATAAAATATCATCAATCTGGAGTGCACATGAAGGATCAATGTATCTATGGATAATATTTCTTAGTTTATGGGGAGCAATTTATAATTTTTTTACTAAAAATAATGAACCGCTCAAAGCCAGGACTATTGGAATCATATCTATAACAACAGTTGGTTTTTTATTATTTCTTTTACTGACATCAAATCCTTTTGAAACAATATTACCTCTACCTCCTGAGAATGGAGCCGATATTAATCCTGTGCTACAAGATCCTTTGCTGGCAATTCATCCGCCAGCTCTTTATCTTGGTTATGTTGGTTTTGTAATCGCATTCGGGCAAGCATTGGCTTTTTTAATTGAGGGTGATTCAAGTATTAACTGGGAAAAACAGGTCAGGTTTTGGTCAATTATTTCATGGTCATTTTTAACTCTAGGCATTACCTTGGGTAGTTGGTGGGCTTATTATGAGCTTGGATGGGGAGGCTACTGGTTTTGGGATCCTGTAGAGAACGTTGCTTTAATGCCTTGGTTGGCAGCGACAGCTTTTATTCACTCACTAAGCGCATCATCTAAGTCTTCTATTTTAAGAATTTGGACTATTCTCTTATCAATTTTAGTATTTTCTTTAAGCTTATTTGGCGCGTTTATTGTTAGATCGGGAATCATTGATAGCGTTCACTCTTTTGCAAATGATCCTGAGAGAGGCCTTTATTTATTAGCTTTTATAGGGCTTTTAGTCATGACATCTCTGGTTCTATTTTCTTATAGATTTAAGATATTAGTTTCAAATAAGAGAATTATTTCTTTATCAAAAGAATCTTTTATTTCAATTAATAATATTCTTTTTGGTACATTAATTTTTTCAACAATGCTTGGTGTTATATATCCATTAATATATGAGTATATCTATGATCAAAAAATTAGTGTTGGAGCTCCATTCTACAATGCTATTTATGTTCCAATCACTCTTTTAGCTTGTTTATTTTTATTTTCATCAATAGAATCAAAATGGCAGAAAAAATCAATCATTACTTTTTTTAGCAACCCTTCAAATGCAAGCATTATTTTTTCTCTATTGATTACTTTTATAGCATTTAAATTATATTCAATATCAAAGCTGTGGACGCTTGCCTCATTATTTGTAGGTTCTTTAATAATATTTAGATACATCTTAGTGATTTATTCATATGTTTTTCATAAAAAATTTGTGAATATTTATAGTGTATTGGCTCACTTAGGTCTCGGACTTCTTATAATTTCCATAGCACTAAATAATGACTTTAGTTCTGAAAGAGCCTTGAATATTAAAATTAATGAAGCTGAAATGTATAAGAATCATGAAATAACTTTTGATAATCTACAGCTTGTAAATGGACCTAATTATGAATCTGTTAGGGCTGATTTCATAATAGAAGATCAAAACGGTAATAAATTTTTTTTAAACCCTGAAAAAAGAAAGTATTTTGTAAGAGGTCAAATAACAACTGAGACTGCAATACATGCCTCTATTTTAAAAGATGTGTATTTAACAATTGGCGACCAATTAGATGACGGTAGCTGGATAGTAAATGTCCAATTTAATTATTTTATAAGGTGGATATGGTTTTCTGCTGCACTAATGACTATTTCAGGTTTATTTTTAGCTAGATCTATTAATAGGGCAAAACAATGACAGTTTTTTTGAGGCTACTTATATTAAGTATTTCTTTAGCGTTTTTTTATTTTTTTTATTTATATATTAATGAAGATAAATATTATCCAGGAGCAAGTTTTCAAACATCCAATATGCCACTTTTTGAACTTGAGGATTTGTATTCAAATGAAGTTATAAGAAATTTTGATTCAGAAGAAGCTTATCTTATTAATGTTTGGGCAAGCTGGTGTATTACCTGTAGAGTTGAGCATGGCTTTTTGATGAAACTTAGCTCTCAAGGAATCCCAATTATGGGATTGAATTATAAAGATGATAGAAATGATGCAATAAATTGGATTAATAAATTTGGTGATCCATATAATCAGATTATTTATGATCCAAAAGGAGAATTGGCTTTAGATATGGGCGTCACAGGCGCGCCTGAGACTTTCTTAATTAAGGGTGAAAGGATTATTGCTCATTATAGGGGAGAGGTTAATGATATGATCTGGGGCGATGTCTTTACCCCAATTATAAAAAAGGAAAATATATTTAATGCTAATTAAGTCTTTATTATTTCTATTACTAGTTTCATCAACAAATATACTGGGCGACAGCCTATATAAATTTCAAAATACTAATGATGAGGAAAGGTTTTATAGTTTAATAAAAGAAATTAGATGCCCAAAATGCACAAGTGGATCTCTTGCAAGTTCCAATGCGCCTGTATCAGAGGATATTAAAAAGAAAATAATACAATTAATTAATGAAGGTAAAACAGATGATGAGATTAGATTATTTTTATCAGATCGATTTGGAATCGAGGTTTTATATGACCCTGGTTTAAATAGGAGCACATATGTGCTTTGGATTGCGCCTGGCTTATTTTTATTTATCGCTCTTTTAATTTTCTTTTTTAGAAGAAAAGCGTAATGATTTTTATATATCTGCTAGCTTTTTTTGCATTCATGCCGATCCTAGCATATCTGTTATCCCAAACAACAAAAAATAAAGGATATATTTTTGGAATTTCTTTTTTAATTATTCTCATGTGCTTATTTTCTGTTGTAGGCAAGTATTCATTTTTAGGATCGCTTGAAAATAAAAAAATGAATTCAAATATTCTTACAAACATTGAAAACAATAAAAAAATTCCTCAACAAATTATTCAAAAATTTGATAAAAATATTAATAACCAAGAAAAGCTATATTGGCTTCAAAGTTATATTAATAAAGCTATAGGAGATAATAAGCTTATTGCTGCTGAGAGTTTAATTTCTGTTTCAGAGCAATATTTCCAAACTGCTGATGAAAAATATATTTTTTATTCTTTATATACAAAGCTTAGAGATGCAAAATTTCCTAGCTTTGCTGAATCTCAGTTAATTATAAATTTCACGCCCCCACCAGGATGTGTAAATTTAGAAGGCACTGTAGAAATATTCATTGTAAATGGGCCTCAAATACCAATAGCTTCAAAAAAATTTAACAATTCTTTTGAATTTGTTCTAAAAAATATTGACTCTTCTATACCTGGATTTGATTTGGCATCCGCTTACCTGAACCAAGAAGCTCTCGATTTAAAAATATTATTAAGCTGTACTGATTTAAATTCTACTTTTTATTCTGAAAACACCTTGCTATTCAATAACAACGGGTCTGTAAATTCTTATAATATTAAAGCAAATGAATGGTTTAAAAAGGAACAATAGTTTAATATATCTTTAAGAAAAACATTCTAAAAAATGCAGCTTAAACATATAAAACTATCAGGTTTTAAAAGTTTCGTAGATCCAACGAAGATATCTTTTCCCTCAAATTTAGTAGGTGTTGTTGGACCTAATGGTTGTGGTAAATCAAATGTTATTGATGCAGTAAGGTGGGTGCTGGGAGAGTTGTCTGCTAAAAATCTTCGTGGTGAGTCAATGGTTGATGTCATCTTTAATGGTTCAGAAAATAGAAAGCCCTCAGGACAATGCAGCATTGAATTGCTTTTTGATAATTCCAGCGGAAAAATTGGTGGAGAGTACGCATCGTATAATGAAATTTCTATTAAAAGAGTAATGACTAGAGATGCTCAATCTACTTACTTTATAAATAGCACAAAATGTAGAAGAAAAGATGTTCAAGATATATTTCTTGGAACTGGTCTTGGGCCTAGCTCATATGCAATTATTGAACAGGGCATGGTTAGTAAGCTTGTTAGCGCAAAACCAGAGGAATTAAGAACTCATATTGAAGAAGCCGCAGGTGTTTCGAAATATCGAGAAAGAAGAAGAGAAACTGAAAGTCGAATTAAGAAAACAAAAGAGAACCTATCAAGGGTAAAAGATATTAAAGATGAAATAGAAAGGCTTATTAGAAGACTTGAAAATCAAGCAAACGCAGCTGAGAAATATAACAACCTAAAAGAAGAAGAGGGTCAAATACAAACTGATATAGCGATTCTTTACTCACTTGAAGCTAAAAATAATAAAGAAAAACTCCAAAAAAATTTAGAGGCATTAAATAGAGATTTTAAAATCAAGCAAGCTGAATCTGACTCTAAACAGGCACAAATCGATGATTATAGAACTCAAAATGAATCAGTTATTAATGCATATGAAATTGCTCAGAAAAATTTTTATACAATCGGAGCTGAAATAGCAAAACACGAATCAGATCTTCATAACATTAATAAATCTGAGGCTACTAATCTTGAAGCTCTTGAAAGAGCACAGAAAAGCTACCAAGATGCACTTGAGAAAGAGTCTGTTTTTAAGGACCTTAGCCCAAAAGAAAAAGAGTTAAAATTAAATATTGCAATTGTTAAAGCATTCGACGCTCTTGAGAAAAAAAATACTATCGGGAAAGCCATTCAGCCGCTTGAAGACCAAATTAATATCAAACAAGGAGAACTAGATTCAAAGCAAGACATATTTGACAGTATTAAAGCTAACAAAGACAAGGTTGTAAGCGAGATTAAAGGCCTGCAAGATGATCAATTTTCAATTGAAGCTGAAATAGCAAGGACTGAAGGAGCAATAAAGAATTTAAATAATTTAGAAGAGAATGCTCATTCGGACTTTAAAGAAGCATCTAGAAATTATGCAAATGCTGTTGAGAAAGAATCAAATAATGATCACCTCAACCCAAAAGAAAAAGCAATGCATCTATTAGATACAATTTCTGAACTGCTAAAATCGTTTGGTTCAAATGCTGATAAAGTAAATTCAAAACTTTCTGAGCTTAAAGAACTTCTAATGAGCATATTAAAAATTGCATCTGATCAGTCAAAAAGTTTTACAGCTGAGTATTTAAACCAAAAAAATAGAGCTGAAGAAACCATTAATAAAACAAAGAGTGACAAAAAAGATGCTGAAAACAAACTACAAGATCTTAATAATCAAAAAATCGCTATTAATAAGCAAATAGATTCACAGGCTAGCATTCAAGCTAATATTGATACACAACTAAATGAGATGGATAGTAATAAATCCATAGTATCAAATGAACTTAGAAGCCTTGAAAAACAAATAAATGATTTAAGGCTTGAATTAAGAACACATGAGGTTAACTTAGAAAATGCTTCAAATGTTTTAGAAAAAGCAGAAGTAAGCATTTCAGACTTTGATCCTAATCAGTATAAAGGCATGGATCTAAAAGGTCTGGAAGAGTCTTTAGATGAAATACAAAAAAATATTGCTCAATTAGGATCAGTCAATCTAGCTTCTCCTGAAGAATATTTAAATAGAGAAAATGAGTTAAAAAAATTAATTGAAGAGGCTGAAATCAAAAAATCTGAAATCCAAGTGATTATGGATGAATTGGTAGATAAGAGCTCAAAAGCAGAATCTGAATTAACAACGATTAGACAAAAACAGTCTCAATTTAATGAAAGCTTAAGAGAGCTAGAAAATCAAAAAAATGTAGCTGAGTTAGATCTTAAATCTTTATCAGAAAAGGTTACTAACCTAAGACTAGACCTTAAAACTCATGAAATTAATTTGGATAATGCAAATACCAAAATAAAAGAAGCTGGCTTAAATATAGAGAGTATAGATTACGCAAAGTATGAGAATATGGATCTTAATGAATTGCAAGACTCATTAACTGATATTCAAGCAAAAATAATACGCTTGGGTGCAATTAATTTAGCAGCTCCAGAAGAAATAGCCTCAGAATCAAAAAGAAAAGAAGAGCTAGATGTTCAATACAACGACCTTACTGAAGCTCTTGAAAAGCTAACAGGAGCCATTAAAACAATTGATCTTGAAACAAAAACAAGATTTCAAGATAGCTTTGATTCAATAAATAAAAGAATGAAGGAAGTATTTTCAAAGTTATTTGGTGGTGGTTTTGCAGAACTTGCTCTAACTGAGGATGATGCACTAAATGCTGGGGTTGTAATAATGGCTAGACCTCCTGGCAAGAAGAACTCCTCAATTTCTCAGCTTTCAGGTGGTGAAAAAGCGCTGACAGCTTTGGCTCTTGTTTTTGCAATCTTTGAACTTAACCCTGCACCTTTTTGCATTCTAGATGAAGTGGATGCTCCCTTAGACGATTTAAACACAATGCGATTTATAAATATGGTTGAGGAGATGTCAAAAACTGTGCAATTCATCTTCATAACTCACAACAAAGTTTCTATGGAAAAAAGTGACCATTTAATGGGTGTTACGATGCAAGAGGCAGGAGTTTCTAGAATGGTTTCTGTTGATGTAAATCAAGCACTAGAATTTGCTGAAGTATGATAGATTCAAATATTGATATATATTTAATTGGTTTTTCTGTTTTAGCATTTCTAATAATTACATTTCTCTTTATAAGAAAAATTACTAGCAAAGGTAAACTCAAAGTAAAAATCGAGCCTGTTACAGATACATTTGAAATAAAAGAATTTGACGAAATAGATATAAAATCACAACAAGCTTTTAATTTTGATGATAAAGAACACATTGATTATCAAGAACAAAAGTTAGTTGTATTGAATTTAATATCAGTCGATAAATCTATCTATGATATTGATCAAGTTTATGGGTTTATGAATAATGTTGGAGCAACCTTGTCACACGGCTTCTTTGTAATAAAAGATATTAATGGCAAAGAATCTTTTAGAATAGCTAATGCATTAAACCCTGGTACGTTTGAAGCAGAAACCAACACTTTTGCAATCCTTGTTGCTGCTGATTTAAACAATGTTGCAGATCCAATTACAACGGTTAGCAATATGGTTAATTTTGCATATGAATTTACTGAAAAGTTTTATGCCAATATATGTGATCAGGAGAGATTGCCAATAACTAAGCAAATGATTTCACACATTGAATCTCAAGCTCAAGAGATAGCCAGACTAAAACAGCTTGCAACTGCTGAAAAATCTGACTGATGAATCCTTGGAAAATAATTCAAACACTAGAAAGCGACAATAGCAGGCTCTTTAAAGAAGGCATTATTAAAGAAAATATTAACGATTTAATCTTTCAAGAGGGTTTGTCCATGTGTTTAGATGCCTTAACAACATTCGGTGTAAAGCAGGTTCCCAAATCTGATACAAATGGTAAAGGTTTAGATTGGACTACTTTTAAACACTCAGTTTTGCTTCTCATAGAAAGACAAAGAACTGGGCATGCTGCCAGAGATGAAATCCTAGCACTAATGGATAAAGCAACAGTAGAAGAATGGAATGACTGGTACAGAAGAATACTAATTAAAGATTTAAGATGTGGAGTCAGTGAGAAGACGGTAAATAACGTAGCAAAAAAAATGGGTATAAAGTTCAGGGTACCTGTATTTGCATGTATGCTCTCTCACGATGGAATGAAACACCCAAAAAAAATTAAAGGAAACTGTTTAATTGAATATAAGTACGATGGGGTGAGAGTAATAGCTATTACAAAAAAAAACAATACGACACTTTATAGCAGAAATGGAAAAATTTTCAGTAATTTTCCTCATATAGAAGCAGCACTCAGTAAACCTGAATTTAATAATATGGTTTTTGATGGCGAGGTTATGAGCGATGACTTTCAATCATTAATGAAACAGGTTCATAGAAAAACAAATGCAAAAACAGAGGATGCGTATTTAGCTTTGTTTGATATTTTACCACTCGATGAATTTAATGAAGGTAAAAGCAAGCTTACTACGATTGAAAGAAAGCGTCATTTAGAGAAATATAATAAAAAATTCCCATCATGTATCAAGATTGTTGATTATGAGATTGTTAATTTTGATGAAAAAGATGGTGAAGAAACTTATTCTCAAATGAATAAAGAGGCATTAGATAGGGGTTATGAAGGGTTAATGATTAAGCCAGAAAATGATTTATATGAATGCAAAAGAAGTCATGCTTGGTTGAAAATGAAACCTTTTATTGAAGTTACATTGAAAGTAACAGAAGTTCATGAAGGAACTGGCCGACATGCAGGTAAACTTGGTTCATTTTCAGTAGAAGGTAGTGATGAAGGTAAATTTTTCTCTTTAAATGTAGGTAGCGGTCTAACCGATGAGAATAGAGAAAAATTTTGGCAACACAAAGATTCATTGATTGGACAATTAATTGAAATCAGAGCTGATGCCGTGACCCAAAGCATGGAAGGAGAAAATTTTAGTTTAAGATTTCCTCGTTTTAAAACATTCAGAGGATTTGAACCTGGAGAAAAAATTTAATGAGGAGTAAATTATTAAAATCTTCATTTTTAATTATTTTAATAATTTCACTTCAGTCATGTATGACAACGCCACCAGAAAACCCTGACAATATATGTTTAATATTTGAAGAAAAGAAAAGTTGGTACAAGGCTGCTATGAAAGCAGAAAAGAGATGGAAAATACCTCCATATGTCTTAATGTCATTTGTTTATCAAGAATCCAGTTTCAAAGCTGATGCAAAACCTGATAGAACAAAATTGTTATGGGTAATACCTTGGAAAAGGCAATCTACAGCCCAGGGCTATTCTCAAGCATTAAATATGACGTGGGAAGACTATAAAGATGAAACTGGAAACTCTAGAGCAAGCAGAAAAAACTTTAGTGATTCAGCTGATTTTATTGGTTGGTACGCTTCAAAAGGTTACTATCAAGGCTTTGATAGACTAGACGCAAGATCGCTTTATCTGGCATACCATGAAGGTTATGGAGGCTTTAAGAAAAAAAGTTATAGAAAAAAACCTTGGTTAATTAAAGTTGCTGATAGAGTCCAAACAAGATCTACTAAATATCAGCAGCAATATTGGAGTTGCGCAAAAGAACTAAAGAAAAAAAGATTTATATTCTTTTAAAAATTAAATATTTTTAATTTTAAAACCTAATTTAACAAGTTCTGCTTCATAATTTTGACCTGCGATTGCAGAACGCTTCGACTCACCAAATAAATATTTTTCAGATACATACATGAGGTCAGCTAACTTACATTCTTTGACTTTAGCCCTGAAGTGTAAGCGCTCATCTTGAGATTTTTGATCTAATTTACTCATGAAATCACTCATTGCTTCTCCGAATGGTGATAGTGGCTTATCAATGCTTGAAATAACTCCTAAAACACCTTCTTCCAATTGTTCTTCAGTAATATTTTTAATTGACCATTCTCTAGAATTCTTAAATTCATCAAATGTTTCTGAGCATTTAGGATCTCTATATGAGAAGAATTTAAAAACTTTATTACTTGAGTCTTGAGAGGCACCCGCACCGTATGCACCGCCTTTTTCTCTGATAGCAGAATGCAGATATCCATTTCTTAAAACTGTTCCAAGGACAGTCAAAGCAGGGGCATCTTCGTGCCTAAAATCAACGGTTGGAAAAGCTTCAGCACAGAAACAAACCTGAGAACCAGTAATCCAACCTAAAGAATCATCTTGAGTAGTAATGAGATTTTGTTGTTTATGTTGTCTGGTAGTTTCTTCAATTAAGAAATTTAAGTTTATGTCTTCTTTATTCAAAGCTGATGCGGTGAAGAAATGACTTGGAGTCTCAGAGATCTTAGTTTTAATTGATTTAAGTAATTCTAAATATTGTGAAAGTTCATTTGGTGCTGCGACCAATTTTGATAGTTGATTAGTATTATGAATAAATCTTAAGCCCGATGTCAGATCGTTAGTTGATGCAATATTACTTATTTGCGAAGCTGCATTACTCATTGATAGAATATGCCCGTTCTGAATAACAGATTTTTCATTATCAGATGATATAAATTCTAAAAGCTCTTTTATTCTATCTGTCTCATCAAAGTTAGATTCCTTTACAGTTCTCATCATCAAATCTTGCATAAAGGATTCGTTACCTTCTAAGCTTTTTGAACTGACTTTAAGGGCCAATTTATATGTATCGTCTAATTTGTTTGGTAGGGTTACAAAAGAAGCAGAAACTCCACCAGTGATGGAGGATTGATATTTTTGAATATCTTCATACCCTTTGTCACCTAAACCAATATCTGTGAGAGTATTGGAGAACAAGCTAGCGATTTTCAACTCATCTTTTTCAAGAGCATCACATGGAAAAATCATTGAATGATATACGATGCCATTTGTACCAGTTTTGTAATAGTAATTTCTAGATTCTTTATTCTCAGAAGTTAAAGGAGAAGCATATTTTCTTATTTTTGGAATATCTTCTCTTGTAACTTTTGGTAGAACTTCTGGATTATCAATTGTGTTCTGTCTCTCTTCTAAAGCATTAGCTAACTTTACAAGCTGTTCTTTGTCTTGTTCTGAAAGGCTTTTTGTAATATCTAATACTTTATTTTGAATTTTTTCTTCGTTTTTTTTGTTTAATTCTGTATCAGGAACTAGAGAGTAGGTTAATCTGTGATTGTTTTTAATTAGATTCTTTTCAATAAGATTTTCAATATAATTATCTGTTTTAAGGTTGTTTTTTATTTTATTAAACGCATTATCTAAATCTAATATATTTAATGGATTGTCATTATGAATGCAGGCAGGCAAACAAGTTAACATTATCTGTAAACCAAAAGGCATTCCAGAACCTGTAATTTCTCTTTGTCTAATTTCTAACTGATGAAGAGAGGATTCTATAAGATCTTTTGGGACTCCATCTTTAACAAGCTTGTTAAGACATTCCATGATAAGTGTCTCAACTTCTTTTGATTTATTTGAATCAACTCCCTCAAGGCCTGCTGCAAAAACCAATTCTTTTTGGTCTGCTTCAAGACCAGTTAGAGGTGAAGGAGACTTGCCTAGTTTTGTATTTTCTAGAACCTTTCTAAGAGGAGAAGCAGAATTATCTAATAGAATATTAGACATTAAATATGTCTCAAGTAGTTGAACTGGATTATGGCTTTCATTTAAAAGCCAACTCAATACAATATGATGATTATCTTCGTCACCTGGTTGAGGATTATAAAAATCAGATACAGTAATTGGTGCATCAAATCTATCTTCATTCTTAACAGCAACAACCTCGTTTGAGGGTGAAAAATTATCCAAAACATTTTCTTTAATAAAAGATTGAATCTCTATCGGATCTATGTTTCCGTATGTAAAAAAAGTGGCATTTGATGGGTGATAATGTTTTTTATGGAAATTTACTAAATCTTCATGAGAAAGATCTATTATATTTTCAGGATCACCGCCACTATTATGTTTATATGTTGAAGAAGGGTATAAATGCTTCGACATTCCATGCCATAACTGGCTTGTAATAGAGCTCATGGCTCCTTTCATTTCATTATAAACAACACCTTTAATTTCAATTTCACTTTCTGGATTATTTTTTTCTTGAAATTCCAGCCTGTGTCCCTCTTGGGCAAAATCTAAACTATCTAAGTTTGGAAAAAAAGCTGAATCAAGATAAACACCTAAAAGATTGTCAAAATCTTTTTTATTGAGTGTTGCAAAAGGGTAAGCAGTCCAATCACTAGATGTAAAAGCATTCATAAAAGTATTCAAAG
>CBFHIO010000029.1:0-11999 GCA_965656035.1 Gammaproteobacteria bacterium
ATACAGCTAGTATAGGTAAAACTGTTATTGATTTTTGGAATCATAATTTAAGCAGAGGTATGGAGGACAGAAAACTTCTTTCTTCTGATCAGATAGTTGATATCCAATATTCTGAATTTATAAAAAATCCATTGGATCATATTAAGAATACTTATCATCAATTAAATTTTGATATGAATATACAAACTGAAAATAAAATTCAAAAATACTTAGAACAGGATAAAAATATATTCAAACCAGAGCATCAATATACCCTTGATGAATTTGGTTTAAATCAAAAAGATATTAAAGGTCAATTTAAGGAGTACATCCTCAACTATGATTTTTAATGATAAAATCAACCTTTTAATTTAAAGCTAAGTCTGTGAAACATTACAATTTATTAAAAATAACTCTTTGCACATTTGCATTGGCATTTGTTCTTAATTCTTGTTCTAAGAAAAATGATGAAGCTGAAATGCCAATTATTGAGGAAACTAAAATGACACAAGTAACAATTAAAACTTCTATGGGAGATATCCAACTTGAATTAGACGCTGAAAAAGCTCCTATTACAGTTGAAAATTTTGTATCTATTGCTAAATCTGGTTATTACACAGACACTATTTTTCATAGAGTAATAAACGGCTTTATGGTTCAAGGCGGTGGATTAACTGCTGATATGAGCAATAAATCTAGTGGGACTGCACCTATTCAAAATGAAGCAAATAATGGTCTTAGCAACGATAGAGGCACTATTGCTATGGCAAGAACGATGGAACCTCATTCTGCAACCAGTCAATTCTTTATCAATCATAAAGATAACGGTTTCTTAAACCACACAGGCGAGAATCCACAGGGCTGGGGGTATGCTGTTTTTGGTAAAGTCACTGAAGGCATGGATGTTGTAGATGCAATTGCTGATGTTGCTACAGGTTCTTCAGGGGGTCATCAAGATGTTCCACTTGAAGTTATAACTATTGAATCTGTAACTGTTTCTGAATGAAGCCACGCTTTGTTTCAGATTTACATTTAAGCGAAAAACATCCCGAACTTACCCAAGCCTTTTTTAAATTCTTAGAAGAATCAAAAGAGGCTTGCACTCATCTTTTTATCTTAGGAGATCTCTTTGAGACCTGGGTAGGAGATGACGATGATTTACCCATCCATATTGAAATCAAACAAGCTTTAAAAGCTTTTACTGCTAATGGTCCTGAGACTTTTTTTATGCATGGCAACAGAGATTTTTTAGTTGGTGAATCCTTTGCAAAAGAAACCGGCATCACCTTATTGCCAGATCCTTACACTCTTGAAATCAATAACCAAAAAGTCGTTCTCAGTCATGGTGACTTCTTGTGTACTGATGATAAAGATTATATTGATTTTAGAAATCAGGTCAGAAATCAAGACTGGAAAAATAATTTTTTAAAAAAAGCTTTAGACGAACGCAAACAGATTGCTGCAACTCTAAGGGCAGATAGCAAAGAAGCTACCTCAAAAAAACCTAATGAAATAACCGATGTTAATAATCAATCAGTCGAGGATTTTATCAACGAACATCAACCGGACCTTTTCATTCACGGTCATACCCATAGACCGAGTATTCATGATATTGGATCTACTAAAAGAATTGTTCTTGGAGACTGGGGAGAATACGGATGGCTTCTTACCATTAATAAGCAAGAATTTAATTTAGAAAAATTTTCTATTACTTAGTTACAGGCCTTAATACTAAATCAATTATCAAAGCTAGACCTTCATCGTTACCTTTCTCTCTTGTTAGCTGCTGAAATTAAAAATATAACTACTGTAATTACAAACGGAAGCAGAGCTAAATCAACTCCTGGAGTAATATCTTTTGTATATTGTCCGATAGAGGTTATGTCTTCTCTGATAAAAGGATAAAGAAATAATCTTTGACCCCAGTCTAAAACCCAAAATAAGCTCATAAGAGGTATCAAAGATTTATATCTAAAAATTACCACCCAACAAACAAGACAAAACATAAGTTGAGCATTACCCCATAATGAAAAAAATCTATAAATAACTGGCATGGGATCTGGATCACCGGTTAAAACAACAAAGTTTGCAATGTCATGAAATCCATAAGACTCAAACAACATGTGTATTATCGAGCGCCAGGTCATTAAAGCTGTAAATAAAACAAAGCCCCATATAGCAATCTTTGGACTATTGAGCTCATTGGTAACCGTCTTAGGTAAGATTTTAGAAAAATTAAACATACCTTTTATTCTACCTAAATCGTGGATATAGGGTGTAGATAATTTTGCATGCCAACTAATAAAGAAGATATTGTTCTCTTTCAATTTATACTGTATATTTATACAGTATTTAAAAATCTTTATGAAAGTTAACTATATCGGAAAAATTTCTGAAGAAAATCTACCGGCAATATTTGTGCCCTATTTTCTTGAGTCTGTGCATGCGGGGTTCCCCAGCCCTGCAAGCGACTATATTGAAAGTCCGATAGATCTTAATAAACATCTGATAAAAAACGGAGCAGCTACTTTTTTAGTAAGAGCTCAAGGACAATCTATGCTTGGTTCTGGAATAACCGACCAAGCAGTACTAGTCGTTGATCGAAGTATTAAACCAAAGCATAACGATATTGTGGTTGCTTCTATTGATGGAGAGTTTGTATGCAAACGATTAAAACTCAAACCCAAAATGTGCTTAATGCCAGACAATCCTGACTACCCTCCTATCTTTATTAATCATGGTCAAGAACTAGAAATAGTAGGGACCGTTACAGCAGCTATTAATAAATTCTAATGGCTTTGGCGTTGGTAGATTGCGAAAGCTTTTATGCTTCGTGCGAAAGAATCTTTCGTCCCGATTTAAAACATGTGCCCATAGTTGTTCTTTCTAATAATGATGGCTGTGTTATTGCAAGAAGCACTGAAGCAAAAAAGATGGGTATTGGTATGGGAGTTCCCTGGTTCAACGTTAAAGACTCTTTTCTTGCTCAAGGTGGAAAAGTCTTCTCATCAAACTTTACTTTCTATGGCGATATGTCAGCCAGAGTGATGAATATCTTAGAAGGCTTTGTTCCTGAAGTTGAGGTCTATAGCATTGATGAAGCCTTTTTAGGTTTAGATTCTTTAGAAGAACATTACAACCTATACGATTTTGGTTGTCATATTAGAAGCTTAATTAAGCAATGGACTGGGGTCCCAGTTCGAATAGGTATAGCACCTACAAAGACGCTTACCAAAATCGCTTTGAATGAAGCAAAAAGAATAAATGTACCAACCAAAGTTCATCAAATATCTACAGTCAAAGAAATTCGAGAGGCTCTTAAAAATACTCCAGTTCGAGATGTATGGGGTGTTGGGAGACGTCTTAGCGAACATCTAAATCAAGCCAAAATCACTAATGCCCTGCAGCTTGCAGATGTTGATCCTCGCTATATCAAAAGGAAATTTAGTGTAGTGCTAGAAAGAACAGTAAGAGAGCTCAGAGGTCAAAGATGTTTAGGTATAGAAAATAATGCTGCAGCAAAAAAACAAATTGTTGTTAGCAGAAGTTTTGGTTCCAGAGTTACAGATTTAAAAACTCTAAGGCCTATTGTAAGTAACTTTGCAGTTAGAGCTGCTGAAAAACTTAGAAACGAAAAACAAAAATGTTCTCAAGTTTCAGTCTTCGTTAGAACTAGTCCGTTTAGTGATCATAAGCCCCAGCATACCGGTTATAAAACTATAGAGTTTTCTACTCCCACAAATGACACCCGAGATATTTTAATAGCAGCAAAAAAAGCTCTTTTACCAATCTTTAAACCAGGATATGACTATGCAAAAGCTGGAATTCTTTTAAGTAGATTTTCTAATGAAGCTTCAAAACAATATTCTCTATTTAAAGATCCTGATGAGCCAAAAGAGAACTCAAAATTCATGAAATATATAGATAAGTTGAATACCTATGAGACACAAATCTATTTCGCTTCACAAAATACAAAAAAATGGTCACCCATGAAACAGAATATGACTTCACCCAAATACACAACCTGTTGGCATGAGTTACCAATTGCAAACTAAGGAGAAAAAAATTGGCACAGATATTGCAATAAATAAGGTATTTAGGAGGTATTTATGGCAGATTACTGGCTAAGAGTATTTGAATTTTGTAAAGAAGAGCCTGGTTGGGCTATTGCATTTTTCTTTTGTGGTTTTGTTATAGGTGAAACTTACTTCATTCTATAAATATTAGTTCATATCTATAGCGAACTCTTTCAATATTTCTATATCGATAATAGAGGTAGTTTTTTTATTAGTTTTTTTAAGGTACACCTTAGGAGCAAACCCATGCTCATATGCTTCCTTCCATCGCTCAGCACAAACACACCAGGAGTCTCCTGCTTTTAATCCTGGAAAATCAAATTCAGGTCTTGGGGTAGAAAGGTCATTGCCTCGAGATTTTGAGAAACTTAAAAACTCATCGTTCATCAAAGAGCAAACAATATGCAAACCTCTGTCGAGTTGATCGGTGT
Organism: Gammaproteobacteria bacterium; assembly: GCA_965656035.1. Lineage (GTDB taxonomy): Bacteria > Pseudomonadota > Gammaproteobacteria > Magnimaribacterales > D2472 > SCGC-AAA076-P13. The sequence continues at coordinate 4,487 of CBFHIO010000029.1, forward strand.
GACAAAACCCATCTCGAAAAAATCCTGTAATGGGATTGGAACAACACTCCTCAATTGGTTCGTCAAAAATATTAACTTGCTGCATTTCCATTGAGTAGAATCTTATTATTTAAAATCAAAGATATCTAGTATTAATCTTGATAAGATAACTTTATGAATAATGATGGAAAAGTTCTCTTTAATGAAAAATGTTCGATTTGTAATTTTGAAATTAAGCATTACAAAAAAAGATCAAAATTAAACTTCACTGATTGCAGTCACATGGAAGATAAGTATCTTAAAAAACTTCATGTTACTTTTGATGATGGAAAAGAATTGGCAGGTGTTGATGCATTTATTTATGTCTGGAATAGAACAAAAGGTTATCGTTGGCTTGGTACACTAGTTGCACTTCCGGTTGTAAAACAACTTGCTGTTTTTGCTTATTCAATTGTTGCCTTTCTTCTGTTTTGGCGCTTTAAAATCTTTAATAAAAGTTAGAAAAAGCCATATCTAGATGCGAATGATTATCAGAATGATTCGTATTAAAAAAATACCTTATATCAGTAGTTTACATAATATATAAATTCTTTTATAGTTACACTAATTAATTAATTTTTAATGCTTAAGGAGCAGTAATATGGGATTAAAACCACTAGATACAGATAAAGCTTGTGCCATTCTAAATGAGATAATGGAATATGAATTAGCAGGTGTTGTTCGTTACACCCACTCGGCCATGATGGTCACAGGACCATACAGAATTCCTATTGTTGAATTTTTAAAAGAGCAAGCAAGTGAGTCTCTTGTTCACGCTCAAGGAGCTGGTGAATTAATAGCTGGACTTGATGGTCATCCTAGTCAAAAAATTGCAAAAATTGAAGAGACTGGACAGCATACAATTAGAGATATTTTAGAAGAAAGTTTAGAGCATGAACTTCATGCAGTTGGACTTTATAAAAAACTTCTTGAGGAAGTTGAAGACAGTTCTATTTATCTTGAAGAGTATGCAAGAGGCATGATCGGTGAAGAGGAGCAACATTCTTTAGAGTTAAAAAGAATGCTAAAAGATTACGGATAAAATCTAGCTAAGCTTTTTTGAAATACCTTTGGTGATGAGCTTCTGATAAATCTAAAAATTCTTTGTTAACCTCATCACGAATTTTCATAGGGTCATAATTTTTAAGATTAGTTATTCCAAATTGTTCTAAGTCTAAATTTTGTGATCCAGCAGCTCTAAGCAAATCAAAAATCCAAGTCAAAGGATCCATTGAATTATTGTAGTTAATTGCATTTTCTTTTAACTTTATTTGAAACAAATCTTTATCATGAACTTTGAACCTATCTTGAAGAATTAAGACTTTAAATTTTTCAAGCCGATCATTAACAAGCGCCCTTTCTTCTTGGGAATATTTTGGCCAGCCAATAATCTCGTGAACAAATCTTTTACACCCTTTGCAGACATCATCTCCGTATGTTGTAGAGCAGATACCTAAGCAAGGCGTTGTAGATCGAGTTTTTTGCATAATTAAGCAAGATAATAACTCATTTTTAAATAAATTCTCTGAATTAGTAGAAGCCTTTTACTTATAGGAGTAAAATTATTTGCGTTAACAAGGAGATAATCAATGTTAAGCGAATACAAAGCACACGTAGACGAAAGAGCGGCACAAAATATTCCTCCGCTTCCATTAGATGCAGATCAAACTGCACAATTAGTAGATCTATTAAAATCTGAGCACGAAGAACCTGAATTTTTATTGCATTTACTCAAAGAAAGAGTACCTGCTGGTGTTGACCAATCGGCATATGTTAAAGCTGCATTTTTAGCTGATATAACAACCGGTAAAACCTCAAGCCCTTACATTGCAAAATCAGATGCGGTACATATTCTTGGCACTATGCTCGGTGGCTATAACATCCAGCCTTTGATTGAATGCCTAAAAATAGATGAATTAGGCGACGAAGCTGCTGAAGCTTTGGGAAAAACTTTACTAATTTTTGATGCCTTTAACGAAATCTTTGAATTATCAAAGACTAATGAGTATGCAAAAAAGGTTGTTGATGCTTGGGCAGAAGGAAAATGGTTTACCGAGAAAGAGAAACTTCCAGAACAAATTAAATTAACTGTCTATAAAGTACCGGGTGAAATTAATACTGATGATCTTTCACCTGCGACAGATGCTTGGTCACGTCCTGATATCCCTCTTCATGCATTAGCTATGTTTAAAATGCCAAGAGAAGGTCTTGATAGACCGCTGGAAACTATTGAAGAGTTAAAACAAAAAGGTAATCCGCTTGTGTTTGTTGGTGATGTGGTTGGTACCGGTTCATCAAGAAAGTCTGCTACTAACTCAGTGTTATGGCATATGGGAGATGAGATACCTTATATCCCAAATAAAAAAGAAGGTGGTTTTTGTTTTGGTGGAAAAATAGCTCCAATCTTTTTTAATACATTAGAAGATTCAGGTGCTTTTCCAATTGAATTAGATGTTTCTAAGATGGAAATGGGTCAGGAGATTATTCTTGAGCCTTATAATGGAAAAGTTCTTGATGCTTTAAGCAATGAAGTTATCTCTACTTTTGAACTTAAAACTGATGTTCTTCTTGATGAAGTTAGAGCTAACGGAAGAATACCATTAATTATTGGAAGACAATTAACAGATAAAACTAGAGAAGCTTTAGATTTAGAGCCTACAGATATATTCACAAGACCTGATGCCGCTGATGCTTCAGATAAAGGTTATACACTGGCACAAAAAATGGTTGGTAAGGCATGTGGTGTCGAAGGTATTAGACCAGGAACTTATTGTGAGCCAAGAATGACAACTGTTGGTTCTCAAGATACTACAGGGCCAATGACCAGAGATGAATTAAAAGAGTTAGCCTGCTTAGGTTTTTCAGCTGATTTGGTTATGCAATCCTTTTGTCATACAGCAGCTTACCCAAAGCCTGTAGATATTGAGACACAACATAACCTACCTGATTTCATTATGAATCGCGGCGGTGTCTCTTTAAGGCCAGGTGATGGAATAATACATTCATGGCTAAACAGAATGTTATTACCTGATGGAGTCGGAACAGGTGGCGATAGTCATACCAGATTCCCAATAGGTATTAGCTTCCCTGCTGGATCAGGACTTGTAGCATTTGCTGCTACTTTGGGTGTAATGCCGTTAGACATGCCTGAATCAGTTTTGGTTAGATTTAAAGGTGAGATGCAACCAGGAATAACTTTGAGAGATCTAGTTAATGCTATTCCTTATGCTGCTATACAAAAAGGTCTTTTAACTGTGGCAAAAGAAGGCAAAAAGAATATCTTCTCAGGAAGGTGTTTAGAAATCGAAGGCCTTCCAGATATGAAAGTTGAGCAAGCGTTTGAATTATCAGATGCATCGGCTGAAAGATCAGCCTCGGGTTGTACTGTTAGATTAAACAAAGAACCAATCATCGAATATCTTCAATCAAATATTGTTATGTTGAGATGGATGATTGCAAGCGGTTATGGCGATGCTAAAACGCTTGAGAGAAGAGCTCAAGCTATGGAAGAATGGATTAAGAATCCTGAACTTCTAGAGCCAGATGAAAATGCAGAATACGCAGAAATTATCGAGATTGATTTGAACGAAATCACTGAGCCATTACTTGCATGTCCTAACGATCCTGATGATATTAAACCGTTATCAGAAGTTGCCAATACAGAAATTCAAGAAGTATTTATTGGGTCTTGTATGACTAATATTGGACACTTTAGAGCTGCTGGTACCTTGTTACAAAAATATAATGGAACAAAAGCCAGGCTATGGATTGTTCCACCAACAAAAATGGATGAGAAACAGCTAATGGAAGAAGGTATCTATAATGTATTTGGTGTATCAGGAGCTAGGACTGAATTGCCAGGATGTTCTCTATGCATGGGCAACCAAGCTAGGGTTCTTGCTAATTCTACTGTGGTTTCAACTTCTACTAGAAACTTCCCAAATAGATTGGGTGATGGTGCTGATGTGTTTTTAGCATCTGCAGAGTTATCAGCTATAGCTTCAGTATTAGGAAGACTGCCCAGTGTGGAGGAGTATCACAAATATATGGATGATATTAATCCATTGGCTGATGATATATACAGATACCTGAACTTCAATGAGATTGAGACATATGTGGAGAGCGCAAATTCAGCAAACATACCTGCTGTAAATATTGTTAATCCTAATTAGGCTTTAGCTTTTTCTCTTTGTGCTTTGACTTCGTCTTGTCTGGATGTCTCTAAATCTTCAAGATAGTTTTCACCAAGAGGGGTTATGTATTCACCGGTGAATATTGAGGTTTCAAATTCTTTGATTTTAGGATTACCGGTTTTGCACGTATCAATTAAATCCTCTAATGTTTGATAGACAAGCCAATCTGCTCCTATTTCTTTTGCAACCTCTTCATCGGTTCTATTAGATGCAATAAGTTCACTGGTTGCAGGCATATCAATGCCATATAGATTTTGATATTTAATTGCAGGTGCTGCAGAAGCAAAATACACTTTATTGGCTCCGGCCTCTTTAGCCATTTCAATGATTTTCTTACTAGTAGTTCCTCTGACAATCGAATCATCAACTAGCATTACATTTTTACCCTCAAATTCTAAATCAAGAATATTTAACTTTCTTCTTACAGATTTTCTTCTTTCTTCTTGGTAAGGCATGATGAACGTTCTTCCAATATATCTATTTTTAACAAACCCTTCTCTGTATGGAATATTTAAATCAACTGCAAGTTGAAGTGCTGCGGTGGTAGAACTATCAGGAATTGGAATTACAACATCAATATCGTGATCAGGATTTTTCTTTTTTATTAATTCAGCAAGCTTTGATCCCATTCTCATTCTGGCTTTATAGACAGATATTTCATCAATGTTTGAATCTGGTCTTGAGAAATACACATACTCAAATATGCATGGTCTTTTTTGAGGCGCTTCAGCACATTGTTGTGAAAAGAAATTACCCTTCTTATCGATATATACAGCTTCCCCTGGCTCCACATCACGAAGCTTTTTAAAGCCTTGTGATTCAAAAAGTGCATCTTCAGAGGCAATAATGTACTCATCTCTTTTAGTACCGTTTCTTATACCAATAGACAAGGGCCTTATGCCGTTACTATCTCTAAAAGCAAGAATACCATGACCTGTAATTAGCGCTAAAACAGCATAGGCACCATCACATCTTCTGTGGGTTTTGGCGACCGCTTTAAAAATATGATCTGCTGAAGGATAAATTTCTCTTTGCTTTCCAAGCTCATGAGCAAAAATATTAAGCAATACTTCTGAATCAGAATCTGTATTAAGATGTCTCATTTCAGCATGAAATAATTGAACGGCTAACTCCTTAGAGTTTGTGAGGTTTCCGTTGTGAGCAAGACTAATCCCGTAAGGAGAGTTAACATACATTGGTTGAGCAAATTCTTTACCTGCCCCACCAGCAGTAGGATATCTAACATGACCTATACCATAGTTACCAACGAGTTTTTCCATATGTCTTTGTTGAAAGACATCTCTAACATAACCCATTGATTTTCTGCTTTGGAGTTTGTCTTGTGAGTCGCACACCACCATACCAGCAGCATCTTGACCTCTATGCTGAAGCATTAAAAGGGAGTCATATATTTCAGCTGCTACGTTAGTCTCAGCAGAAATTCCAACTATTCCGCACATTAGGAGTCCTCTTTAGTAGGATTTATATCTTCTTCATCTGGTGTCACCCGATCTTTTAAAGGCTCGATAACTTCCAGCGCTTCTTCAACAACATTTCTATTATCTATTAATTCCCTAAAATAAGCTTCAATTTGTGGAGCATATTTTTCAATTATTGGAGTTATTTTTGATTTATTAATTAGATCTGTTGATTTAATGCTTGATGGTAATAACAAAAAGATTACAAATAATACAATTAGGCCTCTTGTGAGACCGAAAAGTACACCAAGAAATCTATCAAAGCCTGAGGCACCAGACCACTTAATAAGAGTACCAATAAACTTAATTACCATCCCGCCAAGAATGATACAGACCATAAAAACGACAACGTAGGATAAGATTTTTGAAATCTCTTCATTACCAATAAACTCATTAATCTTTGGAGTTGCTAAGTACTCCAAACTTACAGCAGCAATGAAGGCAACAACCCATAAAAATAATGATAGAAACTCTTTTGTAAAACCTCTTGCTAAAGAAATAAGACCTGACGCAGTTAAGACAACAAGTATGAACCAATCAGTTACATTAAGCCCTAAAGCTTCCATCTAGATATTTCCCCATTTTTTGATTCTGAAACCTTTTGAATTAATTCAATATTTTGAATGATATCACTCTCCTCAATAAAAGGACCTACGTAAACAGCGTGAAGATTTTTCTTTGAACCAAATACTTCTGTGAATGCAGGAAATCCTCCTTCATTGATTTGAGTAACCATTTTCTTTGCATTGTCTTCTGAAGATAAAACATGAACTCTAAGGACAAATAAGTCAAAGTCTGATCTCTCAATATTTGCAACATCTGAATCTATTTTTTTGCTTGGCTTGATTGATTCTTCTTTTATGATATCAGCAGGATTCTCTTCAATTTCATTTGCAGAAACCGCTTCTTCTTTAGGCATACTATCTAAAATCTTGAACTTCTGTTGATAATCAACCTGAGGAGTTAAAACAAAAAAGAGAAGAATTAGTAATACACTAATGCTAAAAACAAGACCTACAAATCTCTCAGTATTCATTAAGCTCTATATATTTTTTTTAGTAGTCCGTGAACTTTGGTCCTAATATTTTTTCGGTGAACAATCATATCAATTGCTCCATGTTTTAACAAAAACTCAGATTTTTGAAAGTCATCAGGCAAATCTACTCTTACGGTTTGCTCGATCACTCTTCTTCCAGCGAAACCAACCAATGCATCGGGTTCGGCAATATTTATATCACCAAGCATAGCCAAACTGGCTGAAACCCCACCGTATATTGGATCTATCATCACTGAAATATAAGGAAGTTTTTCTGCCTTAAGTTTTTGTAAGGCAGCAGAAGTTTTTGCCATTTGCATTAATGACACCATTGATTCTTGCATTCGTGCACCACCACTTGTTGAGAAGCATATAAACGGGCATCGGGATTTGATTGCCTCATTCACTCCTTGAACAAATTTCTCTCCTACTACTCCTCCCATAGAGCCACCCATAAACCTAAATTCAAACGCAGCTACTACAACATTCATTGAATCAAGAGCGCCTTTAGCAATAACAATGGCTTCCTTTTCTCCTGTTGATGAAATCGCATCTTTAATTCTTGAGGTATAGTTTTTTGTATCTTTAAAGTTTAAGGAATCTTTTGTTTTAATATCTGCAGCTATTTCCTCATACTGTCCATTATCTAAAAAAATTTCCAATCTTTTTCTTGCTCCTATTCTGAGGTGATGATCGCATTTTGGACATACAAAAAGTGATTTTTCTAAATCAGGAGCATACAAAACAGATTCACATGAAGGGCAAGAGCTCCACAACCCATCTGGCAC
>CBFHIO010000030.1:0-11900 GCA_965656035.1 Gammaproteobacteria bacterium
ATGGAGTCACAGCTTTCACTATATATAACAAGATGTATTTACCAACAGCCTTTTCTGGGCCTGAGAGTGAATATAACAGTTTGGTAAATGATGTTACTTTTGGTGATTTTGCTGCAGAGAGACAAGTTGAAGTTTCTGGTCCCGATGCTTATAAATTTATTAGATATATAAACCCAAGAAATTTATCAAAATGTGAGATTGGAGATTGTAAATATATTGTCTTAACCGATCAAAATGGTGGAATTATTAATGATGCATGTTTATTAAGGCTTGAACTAAATAAATTTTGGGTTTCATCTGGAGATGGTGATATCTTGCTTTGGCTGCAAGGCATATCAATTAATTCTGGTATGGATGTAGATATTCATGAACCAGACGTTTCTCCTCTTCAAATTAGCGGTCCAAAGGCTGGAAAATTAATACGAAAATTATTTAGTGGTATTCATGATGATCTGGGTTATTACAAGGCAAGAGAAACTTCTTTAAATAATATACCAATGGTCATTGCTAGAACCGGTTGGAGTGGTGAACTCAGCTATGAGTTATATCTTCAGGATGGAAAAAGGGGTGATGAATTATTTGAAATAGTTCATGAAGCTGCAAAAGAATTTAATGGAGCTGTTATAGCCCCAAATACAATAAGAACCATTGAAGGAGGATTGTTATCCTTCCATAGTGATTTTGGTCGTGAACACAACCCCTTTACTGTTGGTTTAGAAAGGCTTGTTGACTTAGATCAAGACATCGACTTCATTGGGAAGGAAGCTTTAAAGAAAATCAAAGCAGAGGGTATTTCAGAAAAATTGATTGGAGTAGAAATTAATGGTGATCCAATACAAAAGGTGCCTGAAAATTTTTGGTCAGTATTTGATGTTAATAATAAAAAAATTGGAAGGCTTTCTAGATGCTTTTTTTCACCAAGACTAAAGAAAAATATTGGCCTGGCTATTATTAATATTGATTATACTGTACCAGGCACACCTTTAGTAATAGAATCACCCAAAGCACATTTAAATGCACAAGTTCATGAATTACCATGGTTTCCTGCAGAAAAAAGTACTAATCTAAACTAATGAGAAATTTATACTTATTAGTATTGCTAATATTTGGGAATAATACCTTTTCTATGATTATTGATAATTTAGATGACAAAAGAGCTAATTGGAGCGCCATTTCTGATAATGTGATGGGTGGAATATCTGAAGTTAATTTTTATGAGGTCGAAGAGGGCGAAGAAAAATTTTATAGACTTGAAGGGACTGTTAGTACAGCAAATAATGGTGGTTTTATTCAATCTGTTATTCGTTTTCCATTCGATGCAGAAGAATACAACGGAATTAAGATTAAAGTCAGAGGTACAAATGATACCTACTACGTTTGGATAAGAACGCCATCTAGTAGATTCCCTTGGGATAGGTATATTGCGTCATTCATTCCTGGAGATGATTGGTCAACTGTTGAAATACCATTTTCTATGTTTAAAAAATCTAACTTTTACATGCCACAGAAGATGAATATCTCAAAAATAAGAACAATTGCTTTTGCAGCATACGGTAAAGACTTTCAAGCTGAACTTGATTTGGCCCAAATAGAGCTTTACTAAATGTTTTCTGACCAAGATAGGTCATTTATGAAGATGGCATTAGATCAAGCTCAGTTATCATATAATGATAATGAAGTACCGGTTGGCGCTATTATTGTTAAAGATAATGCGGTAATTGGATCTGGTCATAATAAAGTTATAAATAACAAAAACGTAACTTCACATGCTGAAATAAATGCAATTATTGATGCCTCAAAAAATATAAATAATTACAGACTCATTAATACAAAAATGTATGTAACCTTAGAACCATGTCATATGTGTGCAAAAGCAATAGTTGATGCAAGAATTGATGAGGTTATTTTTGCTGCACATGAGCCAAAGACTGGAAGCATTATTTCAATTGATAACATATATGAAAGAATTAAATTCAATCATAAAACATCTTATAAGTATGGGTTATTGGAGAATGAGAGCTCAAACTTATTAAAGAAATTTTTCAAAACTAAAAGATAGCTAGCTTAAAAATTTCTCCATTGTGGTATGGGGTATATTTGTATCAGATTGGTATGGTCCAATTGCCTTATATCCTAGTGATTTATAGAAATCTAAGGCAACATTCCTTGCATTCAATGTAATACTGCTCGCTCCAAGGACCTCAGCATGATTTTCTAATCTATCAACAATTAATGACCCCATACCCATTCTTCTTCTATTTTCAGACACACCCATATATCTTATTTGAGCTTCTTTATCATTATTCATATGCAATCTTCCACAGGCCACAATCTCGTTTGATGAAGTGATTGCCATAAAATGATAGCTCCTATCCTCAAGATCGTCTTTTAGGGGGATGTGGGATATATTGAGAGGCTTTCGTAAAATTTCCCATCTAAAATCATCATATTGTTTCCATTCTGCTTCAGTTTTAGGGGATCGGATTTCAATTTGATCCATCATTAAGATAATTAAATATCTAAATCAACCCAAACAGGGCAGTGGTCCGATGGTTTTTCCATAGCCCTGGCATCATAATCAATTCCAGTTCCAGATATTGATTGGTTTAGGTTATTTGAAACCATAATATGATCAATTCTTAGACCTCTTTTAGGATTGTCATCAAACATTCTTGATCTGTAGTCAAACCATGAATATATAGATGACTCATCAGGATTTTCTTTTCTCCATGAATCTGTGAAGCCTAGATTTTTGATGCTATTCCACATTTCACGCTCTTGAGGTTGAAAGGATGTCTTACCATCGCGGAGCCATCGTTTAACATTTTCCTCACCAATTCCAATATCTGTATCCTCCGGGGCTACATTAAAATCACCCATGATAATTAAATTCTCTTTTATTTTTTGCAGGTCTTTGATGTGCTTTTGCAAGTCATCATAATACTTAATTTTCTTTGGAAATTTTGTTTCATGATTGATATTTTCTCCTTGGGGGAAGTAACCATTCATAATTGTTATTTCAGAATTATTTGTTGTAAACGTGCATTCTATAAATCTTTTTTGATCTTCAGGGGTATCTTTTTTAAAACCTTTTACCGTTTTGATAGGTTTTTCCTTGCTTAGAATAGCAACGCCATAATGACCTTTTTGACCCCAATATTCTGCGTGATACCCAATTTCTTCAATTACATCTAATGGAAATTCAGGATCATCCACTTTAGTTTCTTGTAATCCAATTACATCAGGATCAAGATTATCTCTTAGGTGAATAAGTTGATGTGGGCGGGCCCTTATACTATTGATATTAAAAGATATGATTCTCATGATTTATTCCACTTTAGAAATAAGAAGTTTTTTGTTTAAGTTTAAGTAATCATTAATGATATTTGTTGACTCTATGAGTAAATAGTCTCTTTCAAAATCAATATCATTATTTGCATTTTCATTCTTCTTGTTATTTTCATTAAAATCTTCATAAGTTAAAAATGTATTCAGACCAAGATCTTTTCTTCTATTATTTTCTATTTGCAATAACCAATTCTTTCGAGCATTCTTTTCAAGTTTTCTGGTATCTAAATTTAAGCTTAAAAGCTTCTTATCTTTATTTAAGTAATATCTTTCTCTTACCTCACTTAGATATTTTAAGTTTGGACTAGTATCCAACCTTTTGGAATATAAACTTTTTATCTCATCAACTTGATTGGGATTAAAATTAAATTTTTTGTGCCTGTAAGGTCTTACTGTGTCCCATTCCAGCGCAGTCGGGTAAGAGCTTTCACCAACGGATTCAATATCCCATGTTGAAAGGAGCTCAATATCAGGTATTACACCTTTATTTTGAGTGCTTGAACCATCAATACGATAATACTTTGATTCAGTAATTTTAATTTGACCACTTGAAATACTTTCTAAGCTTTGCACTGTTCCTTTACCAAATGTTCTTTGACCAATGACAATACCCCTTTGATAATCTTGAATAGCACCAGCAACAATTTCAGACGCAGAAGCTGAATAACGATTAACAAGTACCGCCATTGGTTTTTGCCATATCTGCTCAGCATTGCTTGAGCCATATGGTTGAATATAACCAGCCTTATGCTTAACTTGAACAGTTGGCCCTGAGGACACAAACAAACCAACGATTTTGTTAGCCTCAATCAATGCACCGCCGCCATTATTTCTTAGATCTAACACAACAGCATCTACACCTTCACTATTGAAAATTTTAAGTATATTTTCTACATCATTGCTGCTGCTTTTGTAGTCCAATTTTCTGTTTTGATAAGCATTAAAATCAATATAAAAAGAGGGTAAGTCTATTATGCCAATCTTATTTCCTTCTTCAGTTTCTATGATTTTAGATTTAGCAGCTCTGTCCTCGAGTTTTATCTCCTCTCTTTTCAAAGTTACTAATTTTCTTGTGCTGTCTGCTGAATTAGATGATATGAATTCTATTTCAACTTGAGTTCCTGATTTGCCCCTTATTAAATCGACAACTTCATCAATTCTCCAGCCAACAACATCAACATATCCATCTTCGCTTGAATCTAATTGACGTATTCTTGTAATTTTATCTTCAGGCTGTATTTCTCCAGATTTTTCAGCAGGACCTCCTGGGACCAAACTAACTATTTTTGTATAGTCATCCTCTGCACCAAGCAAAGCTCCTATGCCCTCAAGCTTAAGGCTCATATTCATATCAAAATCTTCTGCAGATCTTGGAGATAAATATGAGGAATGAGGATCAAATTGATTGGCAAGAGTGTTGATTGCTAATGAAAATACATCTTCTTCCTTTTGTTGTTGTATTCGTCTTATTCTATTTTTATATCTTTTTATCAATACTTTCTTTGGATCATCAGAAAGAGTATCTGACATTAACGCAACCAGTAGATCGTTCTTAGTCTCATTTCTCCATATTTCTTTAAGATGAGATTCTGATTTAGACCATTGGTTGTCCTCATAGTAAATATCAATATATTCATCTTTTGTAAAATCAAATTTCTGCTCTTCAATTAACTTAATTTGATATTCAGAAAAAGCTATAAGTCTCTCAAAATACAAATTAATAACAGAATAAGCCAAATCTATATCAAAAAAATTTTCTGAATATTGTTTTGATTCCTCTATAAAGTTATCAATTTCAGATTGAACAAAATAAAATTTGTTTTCATCAAGCCTATCAATCAATGCATTAATATAATTAATATTGAAGTCATCTTTTACAAAATTTTTAATGTAGTGTTCATTTTTTAACTTTTTAAAGACTTCTTTACTAAGAACAATTTTTTCTTCTGTTAAATTCGTTGATACGTATAATTCAGGCTCATAGGTTGAATTGCCACATGAAATCAATGCAAGACAAATAAAAGACCAAATAAGTTTATTTTTCATTTAATGGTTTTGTATTAAGACGTTTTAGGGTTTGTACCAATTCATTATGATGCATTCAATAAATATATTTTACAAGACTTAAGAAAAGATCATTGTCTAATACTAAAAAATTTATATTATGGCTGTTTCATAAACCTAGCTATAATTAAAAAAATGAAAAAAAATATTACATCATTATTATTTATTATTTGCTTGTACGTGGATTCTGATGAAAATAGTACATCACATTTAGAATCAATTGTCTTAGGTTCAGGTTGTTTTTGGGGTGCAGAAAAGGGATACGAGGCACTGAATGGTGTTGAAGACGCGGTATCAGGCTATTCGGATGGTTATAATATCAAACCAACCTACAGAGAAATAACAAAAATAAAAAATAGATTTAATGATGATAATCACGCTGAAGTAGTTAAAGTAACATATAACAAAGAAGTTATAAGCTTAAGATCTTTAATTGAACATTTTTATGAATCTCATGACCCAACTCAATTAAACAGACAAGGTAATGACATAGGCACTCAATACAGGTCAATAATTCTGTATACAAAACCATCTCAAAAAAAAGTTATTGATGACACTACAAATGAATTTCAAAGCCTTTTGACTGAAAAAGGTTTCGGTAAAATTCAAACAGTAATTAAACCACTTGATAGTTTTTACATAGCAGAGGAATACCATCAAGACTATATAAAAAAGAACCCCAACGGTTATTGTCCAGATCATTCTACTGGTGTTGTTTTTAATAATAAAAATCAACAACAAGTTGATAACAGCCATCTAACAAATGGCAAGGCTATCGTCGTAATTGATGCTAGAGATTACTGCCCCTATTGTGAAAAATTTAAGTACGATGTTGCAGATAGCTATCAAGGAAGCATTCCAATGGTATTTAGGAATGCAGATCAATTAAATGATTTAAGCATTGATTCACCTACATGGGCAACTCCAACAATAATCTTTTTAGAAAATGGAGTAGAGAAATTTTCACATCAAGGTTACATGGAATCAGAATTATTCTATAAGACATTGGGTAAGTTTAAACTAGGAAATTCTGAGGCATATGATGTTGCTTTTAATCAAGGAACTGATGCAAGATTCTGTAAAGAATATCAGATTTTTAAAAATACTCCTGATGGAGTTTTCGTCGACAAATTAAGTGGAGCTCCCTTGTTTGATACTAAAGATAGATTTGTATCAAAAAGTGGTTGGCTATCTTTTACAGCACCAATAGCAAACTCAACATACGAACTTCCAGATAATTCATATGGTATGAAAAGAACTGAGATTAAATCAGTTTCAAGCAACATTCATCTAGGACATGTTTTTGATGATGGTCCTAATGGATTGCCCAGATATTGTATTAATGCAACGGTTCTTGAGTTTGTCGCGAGAGAAGATTTTAAGAAGCTTTATCAAGCCTATGAATAATTTTACAGTACCGGATATTTGTGACACCTTTTCTGATGAAATCAAAGTAGGTGATGTTTTTTTTCATTCATTTGGGGGTGTCGATAAATTTTATGGGGAAATTAGAACAGCAAATTGCCCTCATAGTAATAGTATCGTTAAAGAAATGGTTGAAGAGGACGGTGCTGGAAAAGTTTTAGTTATAAATCATTCTGGAAAGAAATTATGCTCAATGGTTGGGGATCAAATAGCTCAAAAAGCATATGAAAATAACTGGAATGGCATATTTGTGAACGGTTCTATACGAGATGTAGAAGTAATTAGAAATATTTTTCTTGGCGTGTATGCAAAAAGCCCATTTCCTATGAAAACAGATAAAAGTGTTGGTATTGGAATAAAAGATGATGACATTAAAATTGGGTCTGTTGAAATAAGTTCTGGTGATTGGATTTATGTCGATGCTAATGGTTGGGTTGTAAGTAAAAATAAATTAGAACTTTAATCTCTCAATTTCTTTATCTTTTTCTGCCCAAATCTTTTCAATCCATTCTTTAAAATTTTCTCTATATTCCTCATCAGTTGAATAATTTTTATTCTTAAGATTTTCAGGAATAACATATTTCTTGACCGATACTTTAACATCGCTCAGATCACCTTTTAAAAAAGCCCATGCACTTCTTTTATCTGATTTATAAATTACTGAGTAGTCCACCAATACGTCAATATTGGGCATTGCTGAGAGGGCGGTAGCGATACCACCAATTCTCGGCTTAAGGAGATTTTTATATGGCGATTTTTGGGCTAGATGCTTTTCAGGATTATTTCTTGTACCCTCTGCATAGCTAAATATTGTTGATGGCGATCTTTGAAACCTTTTGCATGCCTTAAGTGTATTTTCATAATCTTTAAATCTTAGATCTGGGTTTTTTTCTATTGCTTTTTTTGAATGCCTATTTACAAATGGCATATTTAGAGTTTTGTTAGCAAGAAAAATAAAAGGAATCCAAGCCAATTCTTTTTTCATAAAAAATTTAAGAAGAGGAATTCTTTTATGAGCAGCTACTAATAGAATAAATATATCTGCCCAAGATTGATGATTAGATACAGCCATGTACCAAGTATTTTTATTGAACTCATTATCATCAAAAACTTTCATAGAGTCTCCATGCATTACTCTCATGATAATTTTTAAACCATAAACTGTATATTCCCCAATACTATTTGAAATCTTACTCAGTCTGATTTTTAAAGACTTAAATGGAAATATCGCTCTAGGAACATTTGCTATAGCTAAAATTCCAAAACCAATTGTTAACTCAACAATGATTAAGACAAATGTAATAAATCCTACCAGGTTGGACTTTATATGATGCATATCAAATCTTCAAATTTAAAATCCACTTAAGTTTGCATATCTTTCAGTATGGTATATGGAACTTCCGAATATTTGCTCAGCAACCCTTGATCTTTTAATAAAGAATCCAAGATCATATTCATCAGTCACACCTATACCGCCATGCATTTGAATTGCTTCATTAGATACGAGATGAAGAGTTTCACCAGCCATTGTTTTAGCAAGGCTTGATAATCTTTGGAGCTCATTAGAATTTTCATCAGCACCATGAACGGCTGCCATGACGGCTGATTTAGTAAGTTCTATTTCACAAAACATTTCAGCCGCTCTATGTTGAAGTGCTTGAAATGTTCCAATTAATACACCAAATTGTTTTCTTTGTTTTAGATATTCAATAGTTGTTTCAAAGGCTGATTCTGCATTACCAAGCATTTCAGCTGCCATAGTTATTCTTCCAATATCAAGAATTCTTTCAACTGTTTCGCCTCCAGATTCAACCATACCCAATACATTTTTTTCAAAACATTTAACATCATTAAACTCAATATTCGCGTAATTTCTTGAATCTGCCATATCAAGCTTAATTCTATTAAGGCCGTCAGAGTCAGAGTCAACAATAAAAAGAGTTAACCCGGCTAATTCACCAGAATTGCCAGACGTTCTTGCAAGCACAATCAAAACATCAGCACTAGCACCATCAATGACAAAAGTTTTTTTACCATTCAAAAAATATTCTCCACTATTTTTTTTAGCCATAAACAGAGTTTTTGATGGGTCATGATGGCTTGATTCATCAACTGCTAATGCTGTTGTAATTTCACCATTTACTATTTTTGGAAGGTATTTTTCTTTTTGCTCTTGTGTACCGAAATTTGATATAGCATATGCACCCAACACGCCAGTAGAAAATAGAGGTGAGGGTGTAAGAGTTTTACCAATTTCTTGAAGTATTACACTTATACCTGCAACGCCAAAGTCAGACCCTCCAAATTCCTCAGGAATAAGTATTCCAGACCAACCCAAATTAACCATTTCTTGCCAAATATCTTTATCCCACAAAGTCTCGTCTTTGCTATCCCTTAATGCTCTAAAGTGAGTAACTGGTGTTCTTTCTTGAGCAAAATCTTTGGCGGTGTCTCTAAGAAATTTTTGCTCTTCGGTTAGTATTAATTTCATATTTGGCTCTTAAATAGTCTTTTAACTTGGTAAACCTAAAACTCTCTTAGATATTACGTTAAGTTGAACTTCTGAAGTACCCCCCTCAATAGAATTACCTTTTGTTCTTAACCATGCTCTAGTAAGGTCCTTATCCTCTTTATCAAATTCATCTCCATCCCAAGCAACACCATTAATGCCAGTTGCAGCAATCATTAGTTCAAGGCGTTTTTTATTGTGCTCTGTTCCATAAAGTTTAAACATTGATGCAGTAGCGCTGGCTTTACCACCTTCATCTTTAGCTCTTTTGAATGTCAATCCAAATGCATGCTCTTTTATTTTGTGAGAGGCAATTTGAGATCTATAAAAACCATTGTTTATTTTGCCATCTTCTTCACCTAGATGTTTTTTGGCAATGGCAACAAGATCTCTTCCACCACCTGAGCCAGACCCGAGACCAAAACTAGATATAAAAGCTCTTTCGTGTTGAAGCAATGCTTTTGCTATACCCCAGCCAGCATTAAGTTCACCTATAAGGTTTTCTTTGGGCACCATTACGTCATCAAAAAATGTTTCACAAAAAGGCGATTTACCCGAAATTAACGTTATGGGTTTTGTGCTGACCCCAGATGTTGCCATATCAATTAATAAGAAACTAATGCCATCATGCTTAGGTTCTTTAGGGCCTGTTCTAACTAATGCAAATATCCAATCAGCCTTATCTGCATAGGAGGTCCAAACTTTTTGACCATTAACCAAAAAATGATCACCTTTATCTTCAGCTTTCGTTGAAAGACTGGCCAAGTCTGAACCAGATCCTGGCTCTGAATATCCCTGACACCATCTAATTTCTCCTTTTATAATTTTTGGAAGGTGTTCTTTTTTTTGTTCTTCTGTTCCATACTCAAGCAATACTGGAGCAAGCATCCAAATACCAAAACTTAACAAAGGTTGCTTAGCACCAATAGCAAACATTTCTTGATTGAGAATTGAAACTTGTTCTGCATTTAGACCACCACCACCATATTCTTTTGGCACTGTAGGCATAGTCCACCCTTTAGCACCCATTAGATCTAGCCAAATTTTAGATTCAGGATTTTTATATACTGCATTTCTTCCTCCCCAAACCTCGTCAACAGGAATAGATGGGTCAGCTCCGCTTCTCATTGACGGTGGACAATTTGTATCAAGCCACTCTTTAACTTCTTTTCTAAAATCTTCTAAATTTTGCATACGTTTAAATGTTTATCTTTGAATAATAAATTATTCTATAGCAAACTTAGTTCAGTGCAAAAGGTTTAAAATGTTCAAAATTTGTTAATGGTATCTATATTGTTGCCGAAAGAGTTAATTGAAATAGTATAATCAATAACATGTTTAAAAATATCGGCATTTACATAAAAGAAAAAAAGGGTGAGGTTATTGATTCATTTGGCCTTGATGGATTGCTTCTGTCATTAAAAAAACATACCCCATCTGTTTTTATTGAAGAAACATCAAAATACAAAAATAATTCTCTTACTATTCTAAAGCATGACGAATTTGTATCTAAAGTTGATCTAATTATTGTTTTTGGTGGTGATGGAACTCTTCTAAGATCTGCTAGAAAGTATTTAGAGCATGATATACCTATTCTAGGTATTAATATGGGTACTGTTGGATTTTTAACTGATGTAAAGACTGAAGATTTTGAATCAATAATTCATGACGTATTAGATGGTAAATGCGAGGTTGAAGAAAGAAATCTTGTTAGTGCTAAATTTGGTCATAAAACATTTTATGGACTAAATGAAATAGTGATTCATTCTGGAGGCTATACGCAATTGATGAGATATAGACTATCAGTTAATAATAAAATTGTTTATGAGCAAAGGTCTGATGGTTTGATTATTGCAACGCCTACAGGTTCAACAGCATATGCTCTATCTGCTGGTGGGCCTATTATTCATCCTGCTCTGGATGTATGGACAATATTGCCTATGCTTCCTCAAAGCATTTCTTCGAGACCTTTTGTTATTTCTTCAGATGAGCATATAACAGTTAATCTATTAACCGGCCCGATGCACAAAGCTAAGATTTGTGCAGACGGTCAAGAGGATGATGATGCCCCTTATGATGAAGATATTGTAATCTCTAAAATGGACAACAAGCTTCGCTTAGTACACCCACTTAATAATGACTTTTTTGAAGCATGCAGAGAGAAGCTCGGCTGGAGTTTAGACATTTCTAAAAAATAATTAAGTGAATATTAAAAACTTTCATATGCCGATTATATTGATATCAATATTAATTGCTTTTTTATCAAATTATGGGAGCGTGCTAGCCTTAATAGAGCCTCTTACTTTTACTAAAATTGATTTAAGTACATATCAAGGAGGTTATGTTAAATATTACCCTATTGAAATCACTTACTTCCAAGATAATGAGTGGTGGAGATTAATTACTCCTATGTTTATTCATTTTTCTCTAACCCATTTAGCTTTTAATTGTTTGTGGGTTTATGTAATTGGCTCAAAGATCGAGTTAATTGATGGTTATTTCACATTCATTAATTTAGTAATCGTTTCTTCAATAATGTCTAAACTAGCACAAC
>CBFHIO010000031.1:0-11526 GCA_965656035.1 Gammaproteobacteria bacterium
CATCAATAGATTTTTTAGCATCTAGTACTTTAATTCTCTTTGGCTCGTCTTGACTAAGAACCAAATAGCCTGATCTTACTTTTTCAAAAAACTCTTTACCTGAAGATTCGATTCTGTCTTTTTTATCATTAAATTTTCTTTTAAAACCCTCATCTACCTCTATATCAAGTAAAAAGGTAATATCTGGATGAGGGCATTTTGTAAAAGTAATTAGGTTTTTAATAATATCTTGTGATAAGCCTCTGCCGTATCCTTGATAGGCGACTGATGCATCAAAAAATCTATCAAATAAGATAAAATCTTTATTAGTATTATTTATTTTTTCATTAATTAATTGAGCTCTAGCGGCAAACATAAGCAATAGTTCAGATTCGTTGGATAAATCAGCCGGTGTATTTAATAAAATTTCTCTAATATTTTCACCAACAATGGTTGATCCAGGTTCTCTTAAAACTTCTATTGAGTATCCTTTTGCAGCTATATAGGTTTCAAGCATTGATATTTGAGTAGACTTGCCAACACCTTCAACACCTTCAAAGCTAATTATTTTCATTTATCTAGCCCGACTTTTTTAATCATATTTAAATGCTCATCATAAGTTCTAGAAAAATAATGAGAATTAGGAGAATTAGCAACAAAATATAAATATTCACCTGGTAAAGACATAATTGCAGCCTTGATTGAACTCATTGAAGATATGGAAATCGGGGTTGGGGGCAAGCCTTTAATCATATATGTATTGTATATATTATTCTTATCAAGAATATCAGATTTTCTTATATCTCCACTAAAATTTGGCAGCAATCCATATATTATTGTTGGATCTGCTTGCAGCCTCATGCCTATACTCAATCTTTTTAAAAAAACACTTGCAATATCTGTTTTTTCGTCATGATTTCCAGCTTCTTTTTCTATGATTGATGCTAATACTAAAGCTTGATATTTATTTTTTAATATATCGTTCTGAGGTTTTTTAATCCAAATTGTATTTAAAATGTTATCAAGTTTTTTATGACTTTTATTTAATATTTCAGAAACTTTCATGCCTTTCTTGTAATAATAAGTATCTGGATACAAGACCCCTTCTTTAAATGGATAATCTGATTTAATACAAGCCAAAAAACTGCAGTCATTAATTAGGTAACTTTTGTTAATTTTACTCTCAAGATCATATATGTTCATTCCTTCAATTATTGTAAAAGAGTGAGTAAAGGTCTCACCCTGAGCCAAAAGATCTATGATTTCTATAAAGTTTTTATTTTCAATGGCATATTCGCCAGCTTGAAACGATTCAATTGAATTTATATTTAAATAAATTTAAAAAAATAATTTATTAATTGAAGAATTCAATTTTAGATTATTGAGTACTGCATACATTGATGATCCTTCATATACATCAAGATATTTTTTGTCTGAGATTGGGTTGGAATTTAAAAATGCTTTATATGGACCAAAAAAAGATAACCATATTAAAACAACAATAAATATTATTCTTAATAAGAACATTGTGTATTTATAACTCATAAAAAAACGAGATTCCATTTAAAACAGAATCTCGTTCTAGGTATTTTATTGTAGTTATGAAAATAACTAAATTCTAAAGATTAAGAATTTGAATTAATATATTCTACTGCGTCGTTCACAGTTGAAATCTTTTCAGCATCTTCATCAGCAATTTCAAGGTCAAACTCTTCTTCAAGAGCCATAACTAATTCAACTGTATCTAATGAGTCAGCTCCAAGATCATCAACAAACGAAGAATCTGCTTGAATTTCATCTAATGATGTACCCAACTGATCGCTAACAATTTTTTTAACTCTGTCTTCAATGCTCATAAATGCTCCATAGTAAAAACGGCTCCATTTTACATAAATTTATATGAAGTTGCACACTTATTTAATAAGGCAGTCTATTAATACATAAACAGACCACCATCGATTGAGATGGTCTGGCCTGTTATATATGAAGCATCTTCACTAGCTAGAAAAGCTACTAAATCCGCTACGTCTTTTACTGAGCCTAATCTTTTTAGAGGAATATCCTCAAGAAGTTTATTTTTAGCATTATCGTCAAGAAATGCTGTCATATCTGTTTCTATAAATCCTGGTGCAACTGAATTTACTGTTATTCCCCTTGAACCTACCTCTTTAGCTAACGATTTAGTAAAACCAATTAGTCCAGCTTTAGCAGAAGAATAATTAACCTGACCTGGATTACCCATCAGCCCAGAAACTGAAGATATGTTGATAATTCTTCCATATCTATTTTTAATCATATTTTTAATCAAAGCTTTAGTTAAATTAAAAGTGCCAGTTAGATTAGTGGCAATTACATTATCCCATTCATCATCTTTCATCCTTAAAAAAATTTGATCAGATGTAATGCCTGCATTATTGATGAGAATGCTTGGTTTAAAATTATTATCTTTTAAAAATTCTATACATTGATTTATTGAATCTCTATCTGCGATGTCTAGTGCAATGGGTATTAAATTATCTAACTTATTTTCAAAATGAAATTGACTTCTCGAAGTTCCAATAACTTTATGACCAAGCTTTGCAAAATTTTCAGCAATAGCAGTTCCAATCCCTCTCGAGGCACCAGATATAAATACAACTTCTTCATTCATAATAGTTTTATTAAATCGTCATTAAAAGATTCAGATGACATAAATAAAATGTTATCCAATCCATTAGATTTAGCCAATCCTGATAATACTTTACCAGGCCCACATTCGATAACAATTCCATTAAAAGTCTTAACAAATTCCATAGTTTTGATCCATTGAACTGGCATAGTTAATTGGTCTAAGAGTTTGCAATTAATGTTAATAGGATTTTGCTCTATTTTAGCATCAACGTTATGTACAACTGGAGTTTCAGGTAAATTATAAGTGAATGCATCTAAATCTTTCTTAAAAATATTTGCAGCCTCACACATCAAGTCACAATGTGAAGCTATGCTTACATTTAATCGAATACATCTTTTAGCTCCGGCTGCTTTACATCTTTCGGCAACAAGCTGTGATGCTTTGTCTGAGCCAGCTATTACTATCTGATTGGGTGAATTTATATTAGCAGGGCTCACAACCTCTCCTGTTTCTTCATTAACTTTTAAACATATTTCTTCTATTAAGTTGGGGCTTAAATTTAGGATTGCATACATCGAGCCTTTTTGTGAATTTTCCATACAAATACCTCTTTTATGAACTAGAGATAAAGCTTCTTCTAATTTGATAGAATTTGATGCAACTAATGCTGAATACTCACCTAAAGAATGTCCAGCAAATAGGTCTGGCACCAAGTTGTAATCATCAACAAGATTTTTATAGTATAAATAAGAGGTAATTAATAATGCGGGTTGTGTTATTGAGGTTTTATTTAGAATGTCTTCAGGACCATTTTTAACACTATCAATAATATCAATGCCTAAAACACTGTTTGTAAGTTTATTAATAGAGTTAAGTTCATCCCCTTCAAAGGAATTGAGCATACCTAATGATTGAGAACCTTGACCAGGAAAGACTAGAGTTATATGCCTTGGCATAATCTATTTAGACAGAGGCTTCTTCTGATTCCTCTTTTTCAACCTTTCTTAGATCTTTAACAAGTCTACCTTTGTAAAAACCATCTTTCGTCATTTGATGTCGAGCATGTTTTTCACCAGAAACTGGATCAATAGATAGTGTAGATGCTTTAAGAGAATCATGAGATCTTCTCTGGCCTCTTCTTGATCTTGTTACTTTACTTTTTTGAACTGCCATAGTTATCCTTAAAAAAAACGTATCCTATCAAAATTATATGGTTATTGGTAGAAAAAATTTACTCTAATGCATCTAGTATTGATAAGAAAGCTTCATCTAATTCTGATTTAACGTCAATCTTTATACCATCTTGATCTACAAACCTTATCTCTGATGCATGAAGTGCCATTCTTTTAATATCATTAGAGGCTATATTTTTATTAAAATTCTTATCTCCATATTTTTTATCATTCAATATTGGATGACCTATATAATTGCTTTGAACTCGAATCTGATGGGTTCGTCCTGTAAAAATCTCTATTTCAACAAAACATGAGGAATTTAATAATTTTTTTATTTTAAAAGATGAGATTGACTCCTTTCCGCTTTCTGTATTTACATACGACTTACTTTGATTGTCAAAATGCTTATCAAGTTTTGTATTTAGTTTAATATTTTTCTTTAAATGCCCTTTAAGTATAGCTACATATTTTTTTTTAACTTTATTTGTAACTAATTGTTCATTAAACCATTTATTTGATTGTTTATTTTTTGATAAAACAAGACATCCCGATGTTTCTTTATCTATCCTGTGACATAGATCAAGAGCATTACCATAAATATCTCTAGCGATATCAATTATTCCATAATTATTTTTACTACCAGAGTGAACAGATATACCGTATGGTTTATTAATCACTAAAAAATTACCATTGTCAAAGATAATATTATTTGTAAATAGGGAATGTAATTTATAGTCGATGGATGTAACTTTTTTTTCAATCTGCTCTAAATAAGGCGGTATTCTGATCTTATCGCCGGTTTTAATTTTATAATAAGGTCTAACTCGTCCAGAATTAATTCTGACTTCACCTTTTCTGATAATGTTATAGATCTTAGATTTTGGTATGTTTTTGTATATTGAAATTAGGTAATTATCCAGCCTTCTACCATTGTTATCTATATTCACTTCTAATATTTTGACAGACATGTGACAAATCTATAGGATATGCTCTGAAATAACTAGATAATTTGGTTATTTATTAACAAAAAGAAAAAGAAAGATATATACAACAGTTTAATTACAATCCCTAAGGGGATTAATCATGTAAGCACTAAATATAAGACTTACTGATAGAAGCTTGATCAAGCACACTGCTGCAATATCTTCCTATATAGGGAGAATATTATGAAAAGAATACTTATAAACACATCTTATGGTGATGAGTTGCGTGTTGCGCTAGTTGACGGTGCAAAACTTTATGACTTTGATACAGAATCACCTGACAGAATATTATTCAAAGGGAGCATTTTTAAAGCCACAGTTTCAAGAATTGAACCAAGCTTAGATGCTGCATTCGTTAACTTTGGTTCAGAAAGACACGGCTTCTTACCATTAAAAGATTTATCAAATGATTACTTTAAAAAAGAAAATGGTAAAACTGTATGCGCTCTTGAAGAAGGACAAGAGATAGTTGTCCAAGTTACTAAGGAAGAAAGAGGAACCAAAGGGGCTGCTCTTACAACTCAAATAGCTCTTGCTGGTAGATTTCTTGTTTTAATACCGAACTCATCAAAATCTGGTGGTATCTCAAGAAGAATAAGTGGCGATGAAAGAGATCAAATTAAAGAAGCACTAGATTTAATAGATGTTCCTGAGAATATGAGTGTCATAGTTAGAACTAATGGCCTTGGACGTACTAGTGAAGAACTGAGCCTAGATTTGGCTTATTTATTGGCGCTTTGGGATGAAATTAGTAACAACATCCCAAACACAGACAGTCCAGCACTAATTTATAGAGATGATAAATTAATTGTAAGAGTGGTAAAAGATTACTTTAAAGATGATATTGAAGAAATATTAATTGATGATAAAAGTACTTTTAATGAAGCCAAAGAATTCATAGACGCAGTTCTTCCAGATCATTCTGATAAAGTAAAATTGTATGAAGAAGAAATACCTTTGTTCAATAGATATCAAATTGAATCTCAAATAGAATTAGCATTCCAAAGAGAAATATCTTTATCTTCAGGAGGATCAATAGTAATTGATCCGACTGAGGCAATGACTGCTGTCGATGTAAATTCAGCAAGATCTACAAAGGGTAAAGACATTGAAGATACCGCATATAAAACTAATCTGGAAGCTGCAAAAGAGATAGCGCGTCAACTTAGATTAAGAGATGTTGGAGGTTTAGTTGTTATTGATTTTATAGATATGTTGGATCAATCCCATCAAGAAAAAGTTGAAGCTGCTTTTAGAAAAGCTGTCTATTCTGATAGAGCAAGAGTTCAAATTTCTAGTATTTCAAAATTTGGGTTGCTTGAGGTATCAAGGCAAAGATTAAGACCATCTTTAAATGAAACTTATGATATTCAACACGTCCTAGTAAGAGGCCCTAGATCACTTGGACAATCAATTTTAAGAATAATTGGAGAAGACTCAGCAAAGGATAATACTGGAGAAATTCAGGTTTATGTTCCTTCTGATGTAGCTAGTTATCTTTTAAATGAAAAAAGAAACGATATTATAAATATTGAGAAAACTAATAATATTCGAGTCATAGTAATTGCAGATCCATATAAATCTAGACCATATTATAAAGTTTTAAGAATTAAAGCATCAGATGTAAAAAATATAGACTCTTATAATTTGACTCCTAATAGCCCCGAGCCAGATACAAGCTGGAGAGACAATAAAAATCAATCAAAAATTATGAAGCCTGTTGTGGATGGTATTAAACCTCCAAAAATGCCCAAAACAAAAAAAGTAGGTTTGGTCTCGTGGATTAAAAGTATTGCAGGCATTGAAACAGGTGATAAACCACAGAAGCCTGCTAAAGCCAAAAGAAGTAATCAAAATAGAAGAAGAAAACCTGTAAATAATAAAAGTCAACAACAAACTCAATCAAAACAAAAACAAGCTCAACCAAGACAAAAACAAGCTGTAAAGGGAACTGTTAGCAAAAATAATTCTTCTGCTAAGCCAACAAAGGCTCCACAAAAGACAAGAGAATCAAATAAACCAAAAGTTGATGATGGTAGAAATAACAATACAGACAATAAACCAAACACTAATTCAAAACCTAAAGGTAAAGTTCCTTTAAAACAAAAAGTAAATAAACAAGAATCAAATAAATTAGAGTTTAATAAAAGTGAAGTTGTAAATACTCCTGTTAAAAAAGAGCCTGCAATTAAGGAAATAGTTAAAGAACCAAAGGTTAAAAAAGAAATACCTACTAGAGCAGCTAACGATCCAAGATATAAGAGTTAATTAGTCGCCCTGATAAGGTTGAGCTTGGGGGTGTATTTGGTAAATTATCTATATCAAACCATTTTGCATCAACAATTTCTTTCCCATCTACTTTGATACTTCCAGATTCATAATCACATGTGTAAGCGAGCATAAGCTGACTAGGAAATGGCCATGCCTGACTTGCAAAGTAATTAATATTATTTACATTAAGGGAAACTTCTTCAAAAACTTCACGAATCACTGTTTGTTCTGCAGTTTCAGAGACCTCTACAAATCCAGCTAATGCACTATAAAGACCCTCTGGAAAAAGAGCATTTCTTGCTAATAGAATTTGATTATCTTTTTTAATTAAAGCTAAGACACATGGCGATATTTTTGGATAAATCATTAAATTATTGCATTTGCAAAACATGGCCTCCTCAGTTGAATCAAATTCCATAACTGATCCGCAATAGCCACAATGTTTGCTGCTATTTAGATAATGAAGTAACTGCTTTGCCCTACCCACAAGGCCTAAATCTGTTTCTGATAATATTGTCATTAAATATCGTAGATCATATTCCACCAAAGATTGATAACCCTGATTTGAAAGACTAAAGGATTCATTTGTTAAATCTACAGCATAAATGTTTGTGTTATTGTCTTGAGCAATACCAATTTTTTTAAACTCAAAATTGGTAAAATTTAAAAATAATGAATTTAGTAAAAATGTTTTATCATTTAAATCATATAAAACCTTATTATTTATAAAAATAATAAATAGATTTGAAATTTCAGGCTTAATGTCTAAAAATCTTTTAAAATACATACATAATTAATAATAATAAATTAAAATACTTACATGATTAGCGAAATACAAAAACTTTTTCTAGGCAATTCACCAATTTGGTACAAGCAGACTATTGTAGCTTTCTTAGTAATTAATCCAATAGCCTTAGTACTTTTTAATTCAATTGGAATGAATGGGAATTTTATTGTTGGTTGGATGTTTTTACTTGAATTCATATTCACTCTAGCATTAGCGCTCAAGTGCTACCCCCTTCAGCCAGGAGGTTTGCTTGCTATTGAAGCTATAGTTCTTGGACTTACAACAACAAAAGGTATTTATTATGAAATTGAGCACAATCTTGAAGTAATTTTATTATTAGTTTTTATGGTCGCTGGCATCTATTTTATGAAAAATTTGATGCTAACTATATTTACCAAACTGTTATTAAAAGTTAAATCTAAGATAAGTTTATCTCTAATGTTCTGTTTTGCTGCAGCCGTATTATCGGCATTCTTAGATGCTTTGACTGTTACCGCAGTGCTTATTGGTGTGACTATTGGTTTTTACAGAGTCTATCATACAGTTTCCTCGGGTAAGAATTTTACCA
This sequence comes from Gammaproteobacteria bacterium, assembly GCA_965656035.1. Lineage (GTDB taxonomy): Bacteria > Pseudomonadota > Gammaproteobacteria > Magnimaribacterales > D2472 > SCGC-AAA076-P13. The sequence goes on from CBFHIO010000031.1 coordinate 8,375, forward strand.
ATAAAGATCATAATTATAATGATGACTCAGCATTATCAGATATTGGCGCTAAAGATCTTGAGTCTTTTAAAGCCTTTTTAAGAGATTTAGTTATGCATGGTGCTGTGGGTACAGCTCTAGGAGGGGTTTGTACAATTGTTGGCGAACCTCAGAATTTATTAATTGCTAAAGTTGCTGGATGGGAATTTATTGAATTTGTTATCCGAATGGCACCAGTAACTATGCCTGTATTTGTAGCTGGCCTTTTGACATGCTTTTTAGTAGAAAGATTTTCTGTTGCTGGTTTTGGCAATCAAATGCCAGAGAGTGTGAGAAATATATTTAATGACTTTGATGTATATGAAACTCAAAATACAACCATTCAGCATAAAGCTGAACTAGTTATAGAAAGCTTTGTTGCTGTATTTTTAGTATTTGCATTGGCATTTCATGTTGCTGCTGTTGGGCTAATTGGTCTTGCTGTAATAGTTTTATTAACAGCTTTGAAGGGCATAACAGAGGAACATCATCTTGGTGAAGCTTTTCATGAGGCTCTACCATTTACAGCCCTTCTCGCAGTTTTCTTTGCAATAGTAAGTGTAATCAATGATCAGCAACTATTTTTACCTGTTATAACCCATGTTTTAGCACAACCTCTAGATGTTCAACCTCCTTTATTTTTTGTTGCTAACGGCTTTTTATCAGCAATAAGTGATAATGTTTTTGTTGCTACAATTTATATTAATGAGATTAAATCAGCACTTGATAGCGGTGTAATTACAAGAGAACAGTTTGATCTATTAGCTGTATCAATTAATACAGGAACGAATATTCCAAGTATTGCAACTCCAAATGGACAGGCTGCTTTTTTATTCTTACTTACTTCTTCACTTGCACCATTGATTAATTTATCTTATATGAGAATGGTGATGATGGCTCTTCCTTACACAATTGTCTTATCAATCGTAGGATTCTTATCCATAGTATATCTATTGTAAAAATGTCGCATTCAAATATGCATAAGGCATCTATTGCTCCGATGATGCAATATACAGATATGCATGACAGATATCTTCTAAGATTAATTTCTAAAAAAGTTTTTTTATACACGGAAATGGTTACAACCGGAGCTATTCTTTATGGAAAATGTTTTCATCAGCTAGAGTTCAATAAAGAGGAACATCCTGTTGCAATTCAGCTCGGGGGTTCTGATGTTAATGAATTGGTTAAATCTGCAAAAATAGCTGAGGATTATGGTTACGATGAAATTAATTTAAATGTTGGGTGCCCCTCAGATAGGGTTCAAAAAGGTAGATTTGGTGCTTGTTTGATGCTTGAGCCAGACCACGTAGCGGAGTGTTTAAATGCGATGCAATCAAATGTTATGGTCCCGGTAACTATAAAGTGTAGACTTGGTGTTGATCATCATGAAGAGTATGAATTCTTGCATAATTTTGTCAATATTGTTCAAAGCGCAGGTATAAATCATTTTATTATTCATGCAAGAAATGGAATTCTAAAAGGGCTAAGTCCTAGACAAAACAGGCACATTCCACCATTAAAATATGATTATGTATATAAATTAAAGGAGGACTTTCCTAATCTAAATATTACTATCAATGGTGGAATCAAAACTATAAAAGAATGCAAAAATCATCTTAAGTTTGTGGATGGCATTATGATTGGAAGAGCAGCTTACGAAAATCCTTTCATGATTAGAGATATAGATACTGAAATATACGGTGTTGAATCTAATGTGAATTCAAAAAAGTCTATTCTTAATCAATATTTAGACTACGTTGAAGAAAAGCTTCATGAAGGTCATGATTTAACAAGAATGATGAAACACCTTTTCGGACTCTCTCGTGGCGATAAATTTGCAAAAACTTTTAGGAAAAAAATTTTAGAAGTAATAAAAAAGGAATCTCTTAATGAGTATAGAAAAGAGTTAGAGGATTTATTGATCTATTAAAAGATCGTCCATTTCATCTAAAAATTCGTCCTGAACACCAATACCATCCTTAACCTCATATTCCATATATTGAACATAGGAGTCTTTAACAAAATCGTATCTATCTCCATAAACAAGAGATTCTATTTCTAATAACCGCTCTCTTGTTTCAAGAGCATCCATGCTTTTTAAAACTAAATTTACGTCTGCTTCAGTCATGTGAAAAGTAACAGATAGAAATGATGTAAATGGTCTGCTCAAAGTATCTCTAACAGTTGATGGACCTAGTGCAGGAAGCATAATATATGGACCGGATGGAATTCCCCATAAGGCAAGAGTTTGATCAAAATCTTCTTCATGTCTTACTAGACCGATTTTTGATGCAAAATCAAATACTCCAGCAATACCAACTGTGGTATTAATTGCAAATCTTGAGAGATCATTAATTGCCTTTAATGGTTTTCCCTGAAGCAACTGGTTAACTGAAGTCTCAACCTCTTCTAAATTATTAAAAAAATTAGTAACTCCTTTTTTAAATGGTTTTGGAGTTTTTGAATACGCTTGAGCAACAGGTTTTAAAAAATTTCTATCTAAAGATTCATTAAACTCAAAAGTAGCCCTATTGAATCCTTCAAAAGGGTCATCTATGACCTCAGAATACAAAGAGGAGCAAAATAAAATAAATATTAAAAAGTTACCTCTCATAATTCTAATTATACAAGTGATTCAACAAGTCTAGATATATGTTTAAATGAAATATGTGTTTTATTAAGATCAAAATTATAAATATCACTACTAAAATCAATTGTTGCTAATTTTTTTATATTAAATTTGTTAATCAATTCAAAATTGCTACTAAGCTTAATATTTGAAATATTATTTTCAATATATCCAAGAATATCTATATCCAATTTTTTACAAAGCTCAATGGACTTAATAAGATCATATATTGCTAATTTATTAGGTGTTGAAACTAATATTGAGTGATCAGGTTTTATTTCTGCTGCAATGGTTAAGTATGCATCTCCTGTGCCGGGAGGCATGTCAATAAATAAGATATCAAGATCACCCCAATCAGTTGAGTGTATTAGTTGCTTGATTGCGCCACTTAACATTGGCCCTCTCCAAAGAGCTGCCTTATCATAGTCTAATATCATTCCCATAGAATTTATTAATACCCCCTTTGATTCAACAGGTTTAAATAGTTTCTCTTTATCCTTTT
>CBFHIO010000032.1:0-11215 GCA_965656035.1 Gammaproteobacteria bacterium
GTATTATATGTGAAAAAACATCACATATGACCATTAAGAAAATATTAGCTTTTACCAACTCCTCCTTTTGCAGATGCTATAGCTAATATTTTCTTAATGGTCATATGTGATGTTTTTTCACATATAATACAGCTTATATATGAGCTCAACTACAGCTAAAGGCAGAAAAATTATAATTACTCAGGCTTTGCCTTATGCAAATGCCTCACTACATCTTGGACATATACTTGAAGCTGTTCAATCTGATATTTGGTCAAGATTCCAAAATAACTCAGGTAACCAATGTTTATTCTTTTGTGCTGATGATACTCATGGCACGCCAGTTATGCTGAAAGCAAAAGAATTGGGTATTTCTCCAGAAAAACTTATTAAAGATATTCAAAAAGATCATGAAGAAACTTATAAACTTTATGATATTTGCTTTACAAATTATCATTCCACACACTCTAAGGAAAATAAGAAATACTCAGAGCTTATTTATTCAAAGGCAAAAGATAACGGTTTTATCACAAGAAATATCATCAATCAGTTATATGATGAGAACGAATCAATGTTCCTGTCCGATAGGTTTATTAAAGGAGCATGCCCAAAATGTGGTGCAGAAGATCAACACGGTGATAACTGCAGTGTATGCGGTGCAACATATGATATTACTGAAATAAAAGACCCTATATCAGTAATTTCTAATACAAAACCAATTGTTAAAGAGAGTGAGCATTTATTTTTTGATTTACCAAAAAAAATAGATACTTTAAAAGAATTTCTTGCAAATGGAGACATTCAAAAACCCATAGCCAACAAATTAAATGAATGGTTGAATGATGACCTTCAGCAATGGGATATTTCACGCGATGCTCCATATTTTGGTTTTGAAATACCAGGCGAAGATAATAAATATTTCTATGTATGGCTAGATGCTCCAATTGGATACATAGCTTCTATTGATAATTGGGCTGCTAAAAATAAATTAGATATGAATAGTTTATGGTCAGAAAACTCTGATTATGAAATTTATCATTTTATAGGTAAAGATATTGCATACTTTCATGGCTTATTTTGGCCAGCCCTATTAAGTGCAGCAAATTTTAAAATACCAAACGGTATTTATGTTCATGGATTCTTGACCATTAATGGTGAGAAGATGTCAAAATCTAAAGGCACAGGCATTATGGCAAAAGAATTTGCAGAAATTTGTGATCCAGAAACCTTAAGATATTATTTTGCTGCTAAATTAAATGACAAGGTTGAAGATATAGACCTTAATTTTGAGGACTATGTGCAAAGAATAAATTCAGACCTTGTTGGGAAGTATTTAAATATTGCTAGCAGATGTGCATCCTTTATAGAAAAAAATGACAATAAGTTATCTGAAACATATGATCTTGATTTAATTCAAAAAATTTTAAATCAACATAAATCGATTTTAGAACATTTTGAAAGAAGAAATTTCTCGAAAGCTGTAAGGCTTATTATGGATTTGGCTGATATTACCAATAAATATATCAACGACAATACGCCATGGAAAAAAGATAAAGATGAGGCTGCTTATATTGCTACAACAGCACTTAATGTATTTAATATTTTAACCATCTATCTAAATCCAATTATTCCAAAAATAACCCAAGAGGCTTTTAAATTTCTAAATCAAACCAACCAATCCTTTAATGATGTTGAAAAAAAACTTGAGAAAGACATCAACAAATATAAACCACTATTAAAAAGACTAGATCCTATTATTATCCCTGAGGAAAAAGATATGACCGAAGAAAATAACTATATTAATATTGACCAATTTGCAGAAATTGATTTACGAATTGCAAAGATTATCAATGCATCTCTTGTTGAGGGAGCAGATAAACTTCTTCAACTGAAACTAGATGTAGGTGAGTTAGGTGAAAGAAATGTATTTGCTGGTATAAAAGCAGAATATAGCCCTGAGGAATTAACAGATAAAATGGTTGTATTGGTAAGCAATCTATCACCAAGACAAATGAAATTTGGTTTATCAGAAGGAATGGTTTTAGCTTCAAGTGATGATAAAGGTATATATTTAATTTCTCCTGATTCTGGAGCTGTTCCTGGGTTGAGGGTTAAGTAATGGCTAAAGAAATTGATATAGTTGTTGTTGGTGCTGGTCCTGTTGGGCTTTTTACAGTTTTTGAAGCAGGACTCTTGGGTTTAAACTGTGTCCTTATAGATAATTTAGATAAGCCAGGCGGTCAATGCGCTGAACTTTATCCAGAAAAACCAATCTATGATATTCCTGGAGTACCCTTTCAAACTGCTCAGGAGCACGTTGATGCTTTATTAGAACAGATAAAGCCATTTAATTATGAGCTAATACTCAATGAAAGAGTTGAAGAAATAACTGAGATTGATTACAAAGACGATAAATACTGGTCTGTTAAGACTAATGAAGGCACTGAATTAACAACAAAAAATATTTTTATAGCAGCTGGTGCTGGATCTTTTGAACCAAGAAGACCACCCAATATTGAAGATCCTGATAAATTTATTAATAGAGGTGTTACCTATGCTGTTCGCTCAAAATCAACATATGAAAATAAAGATGTCTTTATATTTGGCGGGGGTGATTCAGCTCTTGATTGGTGTGTTGAATTGGCAGAGAAAGCAAATTCCTTATCACTAGTTCACAGAAGAGATGCTTTTAGAGGTGCTCAGCACACAGAAGAACAAATGCGTAAATTAGTTGCTGCGGGCAAGGTAAAGCTTCTTACGCCATATTTGATTAATAGTATTGAAGGTTCAGATAAAGTAACAGGAGTATCGTTAAAAAACTTTGATACCAATGAAATAGAACATTATGAAGCTGATGAGCTTCTATTTCTATTTGGTTTAAATAAGAAATTAGGTCCAATCCTTGAATGGAATATAGACCTAAATGATAAGAAAATATCTGTAAATACTGAAAATTTTCAAACATCGGTTGAAGGTATATTTGCAGTTGGTGATATTAACGATTATCCAGGAAAACTAGACTTAATCTTATCTGGTTTTCACGAAACAACGCTTGCAGTTCAAGAGGCTTACAAAAGGTTATACCCTGGTGAGCGAGTGCCCTTTGGATACACAACTTCAAATTCAAAACTTCAAGAGAAACTTGGCGTTAAAAAGTAAGTAAATTGGAATTAATTAACTTAATACACAAAGAGTTACCTCAAATACAATGCGGCAGATGTGATACACCAGGTTGTAAACAATATGCTCAAGCCATTGTAGATGGGAGTCCCCATGACAGATGTGTTCCAGGAGGTGAAAAAACGCTTAAAAATCTCAACAGTATTTTGAAAAAGAATCTTAAGAAAGTTGATATTGAATACGGTCCGACAATTAAGGAGCAGAAAGTTTCTATCCTTGAAGAAGAGTGTATTGGCTGTAAGAAATGTATTGATGCATGCCCTGTTGATGCAATTGTGGGTTCTGCAAACATGATGCATTCCATAATAGAAGATATTTGTACAGGATGTGAGCTTTGTATTGAGCCTTGTCCAGTAGATTGTATAGAGATAGTCCCTGCTTCGACCAAATCAATCAATCAAGCAAGAAATGCTTCCCAATACTTTTTCGATCTTAAAGAAACTCTTATCAGCGATAAAAAAAGATCTAAGTTAAAAAATTTTTCAGATAAAAATCTTAATATTAGTAAAACAATAAATAATCAAATCACTAATAGAAATATAGATAAATTTAAGAATCTAAAAAATATGCAAATTCATATAGCGCAAAAAGATTTAAAAAGTATTCATGAATTAACAGATGATGCTGTAGATGATCTTATAAATAACAAGTCTGATTAATGCTTAAAGATAGATTTAGAAAATATTTACCTGTTGTTGTTGATCTTGAAACTGGTGGATTTGATCCTCTCAAAAATGCTATTCTTGAAATTGCTATTACTCTCATAGAAGAAGAAAAAGAGCAATTAGTTGTAGGCAAGACTCACAGATATCATATACAACCCTATCAAGGGCTAAAAGTTGAAGATGAATCTCTTGAATTTACTAAAATTAAATTAGATCACCCCTTAAGAAATGCAATAGAAGAAAAAGTTGCCCTAAAAGAACTATTTAAAATAATTAATCAAACAAAAAATAAATATGAATGTTCAAAAGCAATTTTAGTCGGCCATAATGCTCACTTCGATAATTCATTTTTAAATGCTGCGATTGAACGAAATGGAATCAAGAAATCACCCTTTCATCCATTTTCAGTTTTAGATACCGTAACGCTGGGGGCTCTTGCGACCAACCAAACTGTATTAGCTAGAATATGTGAGTTACTAGACATAGACTACGATTCAAAGGAAGCTCATTCAGCAGCATACGATTCTGATGTTACTGCTAAAGTATTTTGTAAAATAATAAACAAATACAGTTAACCGGTTGCTTCTTGAATAGCTTTAAGCAAGTCACCAGAGGCATGCATTTGGGCTACTATATCAGCGCCTCCTATTAATTCACCTTTTATAAATACCTGTGGAAAAGTTGGCCAATCTGTTATAGATGGTAATGTAGTTCTAACGTCATTGTTTTCAATCACATCGACGTATGAAAACTTTGCATCACACTCTATTAGTGCTTGAACTGTGCGAGCAGAAAAACCGCATTGAGGCTCATAAGGAGTACCCTTCATATAAATTAAAATATCATTCTCATTAATTTGCTGTTTTAATTTTTCTACTATTGTCATGTTTATCCCTTAATAACCTCTATATACCTCTTTATAGTGTCTTCAAAGCCATAATTCAAGGCATCAACTACAATTGCATGACCAATAGATACCTCATTTACACCACCAATTTTTACTAAATGAGGTAAATTAATTAAATTCAAATCATGTCCAGCATTAACCATTAAATTTTTATCTTTTGCTGTGTGAATTAATTCTTCTAATTTGGGTTTGATAGAATAATCGCTTAAGTCGATTAACTTTGAAAATGAACCAGTATGTATTTCAATAGTATTAGCACCAACCTTAAGCGCATAATCTATAGCATCTAAGTTTGTATTATTATTTTTTAGATTGTCTACAAACAAACTAATTGATGTTTTTTTACACAAATTATTTAAATTTCTTATTACATTTATCAAATCATCATCATGATAACCGCTCTCCCAGCCATGATCTGAGGTTATCTGATTTGGTAGATCTGGAACAAGGGTTGCTTGGTCTGGCTGACATCTATTTACTAAATTTACATAGCCCTGAAAAGGATCTGCAGGCTCAGAAAATGGATTACCTTCAATATTAAACTCTACATCTCTCTCATTACATATTTTAGATAAAGAAATTACATCTTCGCTTGTTGCATGTCTATGATCAGGCCTTGGATGCAACGTTAAACCATCAACACCGAGATCAATTGCATGATTAGCATATTCTTCTAAAGAAGGATTATTTTCTCCTCTAGCATTTCTTAACAATGCAATCTTGTTTAAATTTAAGCTGAATTTCATTTTTTAATTATAAATTATTAAATAGATCAGAAACGATACAAGTCTTCGTCTTTATTAACTATTAAATCGTAAGCATCATTGACTGAGTAATTTGACCTATCAAAACCTTTGACTATCACCACAGGCTTCATATCATTCCCTTGGCCCATCAATAGGCCTGCAGCAGCAGCCAATTCATCAGCAATAGCAATCTCTGTAGCCACTAATTCATGTCCAAAAATATCTTTCTCACCCCTTAAATCAATAAGACTCTGAATATTAGAACTGGCAATTGCAAAATTTGTTACTCCGGATCTGTATGGCCTAGTCATTGAATCAGTGATTATTACACTTATATCTTTCCTCAACTGAGAACTTATTTGCGCTTGCATATCATTTGCGCTTTTTTTTGGATTCTCAGGTAGTAAAAGGACAAGATCTTTATTTTTAGAAATATTAGATCTATCAATACCTGCGTTAATATTTATGTAACCAAGTTTATGCTCAACAATAACGACATTCTTTTCAGTACTTAATATTTCATTAGATTCATCTAAAATAAGTTGTATGAAGGCTGGGTCTTTAGATAAAGTCTTTCCAAGATTTTCAGCTTTTTCTGTTGGAATTATTTTTGATAAATCTTTGTATCTATTTTCTGATTTTGAAATAATTTTTTGAGCTAGCAATATCACATCACCATCATCAATAAGAATTTCATTATCTTTTATAGAATCTACAATAATTGAACATAAGTTATCGCCAGGATTTATTAAAGGAAACTCATCTAAGGCTTGAATAGATAAATGGTTCATAATTATTTAAAAAGCATAATTTTAAGCGATTACAATAGCATATATATATTCCAAATAAATCCTAATGTATACTTCAAACTATGACCATATTAGATCAAAAATTACTGGATATACTTGTTTGTCCGGTTTCAAAAAAACCTCTTGAGTATGACAAAGAGGCTAATGAACTAATTTCTGAAGAAGCTGGATTAGCCTATCCTGTAAAAGATGGTATACCTGTTATGCTTCCTGATGAGGCCCGCAAACTTTAATTTAAGCGCCCGTAGCTCAGCTGGATAGAGTACTTGGCTACGAACCAAGGGGTCGGGAGTTCGAATCTCTCCGGGCGCGCCATTATTTAACCCTTACGTGATTTGCTTCTTTTGTTAAATCCTTTTTTATTATGAAATCTTTTCTTTATTGGTTTATCTGTTACTGGAGCTAGATGTTCAGGCTCAAAACCTTGAATCTCTACCCTTTCTAATTTTTTATTTATCAGTTTTTCAATATCCCTTAAAAGACGAAATTCATCTGCGCTAACAAGCGTAATTGCCTCGCCCATGTTGCCACCTCTACCTGTTCTTCCAATCCTATGAACATAGTCTTTGGCAACAGTTGGAACATCAAAATTTATAACTTGTGACATTCTTTTAATATCTATTCCTCTTGCTGCAACATCTGTTGCAACCAGAATTTGAATTTTATTATTTTTGAAAGCTTCAAGAGCTTTCATTCTATTATTTTGCGTCTTGTTTCCATGAATAGCTTTTGAATTAATATTAACATTGTCTAATTGTTTTTGAAGCCTGTCAGCACCGTGCTTAGTTCTTGTAAATACCAAAGCTTGCTCCCATTTTTTAGTGTTTATAAGCTCGATTAGTAATTCTGCTTTTCTAGACTTATCAACTGGATGAATATAGTGATTAATATTCTCACCTGTTTCATTGTCGTTTGTAACAGAAATTTCAATAGCTTTTTTAGCTAAATTCATAGCCAATGATCTAAATGAATCTGAAAATGTTGCTGTGAACATTAAGTTTTGCCGTCTGTTAGGTAAAAGATTAGCTATCTTTTTTATATCATGAATAAATCCCATATCTAACATTTGATCGGCTTCATCGAGCACTAATATCTCAATATTATTTAGATTAACTGATTTTTGACTATGTAAATCTAATAATCTTCCTGGGGTAGCTACCAGTATATCTATACCGCTTCTTAGCTTTAATCTTTGGTTGTGTATTCTTGCACCTCCGTAAACCGCAGTTGATTTAATGCTTAAATATTTGCTGTATGTATTAACGCTCTCTCTTACTTGAGCTGCTAGTTCTCTTGTGGGCGTTACTATTAAAGCCCGTAACTGATGTCCTTTATATTTGTATTTTGGATTGGATAATTTTGATAATATTGGCAGAACAAATGCCGCAGTTTTACCGGTTCCAGTTTGTGCAGCAGCCATTATGTCACTGTTATTTAAAACTGCTGGAATAACTTCTGCTTGAATCGGGGTTGGTTTTTTGTAATTTTGATCTTTTAATGATCTTAAAATTGGGTCTGACAAGTTCAGATCATTAAATTCCATTTAATCCTTAGTAATTGATTGATGAAGGTTACAGACTTGACCATGAATGGTCAACAGATTTGAGCCAATTATACTGATTGCAGCTTTTGTTGTGGAATAGAGTTTTTAATACCTGTTACATTATTTTCTTTATCAAAATAAACGAGAGTTGGTTTGTGCTTAGCTGATTCGGCTTGATCAAATTCACCATACGTACATATTATGACAATATCATTTAAAGATACTTTATGAGCTGCCGCTCCATTAACTGATAAAGTTTTTGATCCTGGCTCAGCTAGTATCAGATACGTTGAAAACCTTTCTCCATTGGTTACATTATAAACATCCACTTTTTCGTATTCCTGCATTCCTGCAGCGTCTAAGAAATCTTGATCAACAGCACATGAACCTTCATAGTCAAGCTCAACTTGAGTGACGTTGATGCGGTGAAGCTTAGATTTAAGTAATGTTTTTAGCATAACGATGCAAAGTATAAGTAATTATTTAGGATATTTAAAGGATATAGCTAGTCAATTAATATATTATCAATGAGTCTAATTCCACTGATAGATGCTGCAATAGCAACTAATATTGGCTTCGAATTAAAGTCTCCAAGATCTTTTAAGGTCATAGGGTTACATAATGTTAAATAGTCTACATCAAACCCTTGCCATATTAACTCATCTTTATAACTCTTAATGGTTTCATTAGATAGGATATCTAAATTATCTTTTATTAAACAAAGAGTATTATATAGTTTAGAGGCCTTTTCTCTATCGGACTTAGATAATCTATTGTTTCTAGATGACATTGCTAATCCACTTGACTCTCTAACAGTATCAACACTTATAATGTCTATAGATAAGTTATTTTCTTTAACAAAATTCTTAATAAGGGTTAATTGTTGAAAATCTTTCTTGCCAAAAAATGATCTAGTGGGTTTAGTGATTTCAAATAACTTATTAACAATAGTCAAAACACCATCAAAATGACCGGGTCTATTCTTTCCACAGAGATATAAGGCTGTATCGGGTGCTTTTATCTCCTTAATAGTCTTAAGTATTGAAGAATCTGGAATAAACACAGAATCACAACCATGTTCAGATAAAAGAGCAATATCATCATCTAAAGATTTGGGATAATTATTAAAATCGCTTGCATCATTAAATTGAAGTGGGTTTATAAATATTGAGGCCGTTACATGAGAATCATAGGACCTTGCCTTATCAATTAACGCCATATGACCCTTATGTAAATTTCCCATTGTTGGCACAAAAGAAATTGACTGAATAGTATTTCTAAATTCTTTAAATTCCTGATATGCAGTAATTATTTTCAATATTTCTTAATAAAAAGTATGCTCTTCTGCAGGAAAATTTCCAGATTTAACCTCTTTAACATAGTTAGCTAAGGCTTCTTGAATTGAACTAGAATTTTCCATAAAGTTTTTTACAAATTTTGGCAGTTTATCTAAGCATGAAATACCAAGTAAATCGTGAACAACCATTACCTGACCATCAGTTGATGATCCGGCGCCAATACCAATAACAGGGATCGATATTTCATTCATAATTAGTTTAGTCAATCCATCTGGCACACATTCAAGAAGCAACAAGGAAGCTCCAGCCTCTTCGAGAGATTTAGCTTCATTAATTATTAATTCATGTTTCTCCGGATTTCTACCTTGAACAAAGTTACCGCCAATTCTATTTATAGCCTGAGGCGTAAGCCCCATATGAGCACATACAGGTATTCCTCTGTTTGCTAACATAGATGCCATTTTAGAAATCCACTCTCCACCTTCAATTTTTATCGAATTAGCACCAGCTTGCATAAGCCTTTTTGCATTTTCAAGACCCATGTCGTCTGTGGCATAACTCATAAATGGCATATCCGCCATTATATGAGCACCCTTATTACCTTTAACCACACATTCTAAGTGATATACTAGCTGATCCATAGTTACCGGCAACGTGCTGTCATGACCTTGTATGACCATACCAAGGCTATCGCCAACAAGCACAACATCTACACCTGCATCACATATTTTTGAAGTTAGTGTAGATTCATAAGATGTTAAACAGGTGAACTTTTCTCCCCTCTCTTTCATCTTTTTTAATGAAAATATTGTGGTTTGTTTCTTATCTGATTGAACTGACATAGTTAAGATTTTATATTAAGAGCGATTATATTTAATATTTCACGAGCAATTTTAATTTTTTTATCTTTTTTAAGAAAAATAGTTTCATTTTTTGTAATCACATGAACTTCATTTTCGTCAGAATCAAAACCTATAGATTTATCTGAAACATCATTTGAAATAATCATATCAAGATTTTTTGAATTCAATTTTTTATTTGCATTGTCATTTACATTTGAAGTCTCCGCTGCAAACCCAACAATATATGCTGAATTATGACGGTTAGAGACCTCAAATAATATGTCATGATTTTTTTCAAAAGCAATTTCAAGATTTTCTTCATCTTCTTTTTTAATTTTTGTATCTGAATAATTAGATGGTTTGAAATCAGCAACTGCTGCACATGAAATAAAAATATCAGATGATTCCATGCATTCAAAAACCTTATTAAGCATTTCATCTGCAGAATTAATTTTAAAAAGAGCGATTCCTTTGTTAACTGTAAGAGCTACTGGACCGCTTACTAAATTTACATTTGCGCCTTGAAGTTTTGCGGCCTCTGCGAGAGCATAACCCATTTTTCCAGAACTATTATTTGATATATACCTTACTGGGTCTATTTGTTCTCTAGTTGGACCGGCAGTAATGGTTATAGTTTTGCCAGATAAAGGGCCTTTATGCAAATCAGATTTAATTAACTCAATTATTTTTTTAGGTTCAACAAGTCTCCCAGGTCCTACATCACCGCAAGCTTGTTCTCCCTCAGCAGGACCAATAAAATTCATTCCTCTTGATACAAGTGTTTGAAAGTTTTCTTGGGTACTTTTATCAAGCCACATTGATGTATTCATTGCAGGTGCTATGTACGAGGTTGCATTTGAAGCTAGAATTACAGACCCCATTAAGTCATCTGCTCTACCATGAGTTATCTTTGCTAAAGACTCTGCTGTACAAGGTGCAATTAAAATAATATCTGCCCATTTAGCTAATTCTATGTGGCCCATTGCAGACTCTGCTTTTACATCTAATAACGAATCATGAATCTCATTTCCAGAAATAGCTTGAAGGGTTAAAGGAGTTATAAATTCCTTTGCGGATTCAGTCATTACAACTCTTACATCTGCTCCATCTTTTTTAAATAAGCGAATAATTTCAGCAGACTTGTATGCAGCTATACCCCCAGTTACGCATAGAAGAACATTTGTATTTGAAAAATTAAGCATTTTCTTAACTATTCAGAATTAATTATTGAATGATACCAATTACG
>CBFHIO010000033.1:0-10708 GCA_965656035.1 Gammaproteobacteria bacterium
AAAAAACATGATTACTGGTGCTGCGCAAATGGATGGTGCTATTCTTGTGGTAAGTGCTGCTGATGGTCCTATGCCTCAAACAAGAGAACACATTCTTTTAGCAAGACAAGTTGGTGTTCCATATATCGTAGTTTATATGAATAAAGCTGACCAAAACGATGATCCAGAAATGATCGAGCTTGTTGAGCTGGAAATCAGAGAACTTTTAAACGAATATGACTTTCCTGGTGACGATACTCCAATAATTGTTGGTAGTGCTTTAAAAGCTCTTGAAGGTGATACATCTGAAATTGGTGTTCCTTCAGTTCAAAAACTTATTGAAACTTTAGATTCTTATGTGCCAGAACCAGAAAGACCAGTAGATGGAGCTTTCTTAATGCCTATCGAAGATGTATTTACCATATCAGGTAGAGGTACTGTTGTTACAGGAAGAATTGAAACTGGTATTGTTAATACAGGAGACCCACTAGAGATTGTTGGTATCAAAGATACTACAACAACTACATGTACAGGTGTTGAAATGTTTAGAAAATCTCTGGACGAAGGTAGAGCTGGTGAAAACTGTGGTGTTCTTTTAAGAGGTGTCGAAAGAGACGCTGTTGAGAGAGGTCAAGTTATTGCTAAGCCGGGTTCAATCACACCTCATACAAAATTTGAAGCAGAGATATACGTACTAAGCAAAGATGAAGGTGGAAGACATACACCTTTTATGAATAACTACAGACCTCAGTTTTATTTTAGAACAACTGATGTAACTGGTGCTTGTGAGCTTCCAAGTGGCGTTGAAATGGTTATGCCAGGCGATAACATTAAAATGAATATTGAGCTCATTGCTCCAATCGCTATGGACGAAGGTCTTAAATTTGCGATTAGAGAAGGCGGAAGAACAGTTGGTGCTGGCGTAGTATCAAAAATTATTGAGTAATTAAAGACTTATTAGCCGAGACCTTTGTGTCTCGGCTTGCTTGTCTCTGAGGAATATGAAAATTAATTATAGGCCAGTAGCTCAATTGGTAGAGTACCGGTCTCCAAAACCGGGGGTTGTGGGTTCGAGACCCTCCTGGCCTGCCAAGTTTAACTTGGAGCCGAAATAGGAAATATATGGCTAAAGGATCAACTTCAAAATTATTAGATAACATTAAATGGTTTGCAGCATTAGCAGTATTCTCTACTGCTGTTATTGGTAATAGTTATTTTGTAGAGGTTGCTTTTTTATATCGAGTCCTTGGAGTTGTATTCTTATTTATTTTAGGTTTAGGCATATTAGCTGTAACAAACTTTGGTTCAAATGCTATCAAACTAATGAGAGAATCAAGAACAGAAATAAGAAGGGTTGTATGGCCAACTCGTATTGAAACAACCCAAACATTTTTAGTGGTTTTTGGTGCAATTATTGTGTTGTGTCTCTTCTTCTGGGGGCTTGAATCTCTCTTAACTTTTTTAACTAAATTGGTGCTGGGATAACATTATGGATTGGTATGTAATTCAAGCTTATTCGGGCTACGAGCAAAAAGTTAAAGCTGCTATTGAAGAAAAAATAGAACTTAACAATCTTGGAGAAAAGTTTGGTGAAATATTAATTCCTACTGAGCAGATAGTTGAATTAAAAGGCGGTTCAAAAAAAACCACTGAAAGAAAATTCTTTCCTGGCTACATATTAGTTCAAATGATTTTAGAAGACGATTCTTGGCAGCTAGTTCAATCAACACCAAGGGTGTCTGGTTTTGTTGGGGGCACAAAAGATAGGCCATTACCAATTTCAGAAGAAGATGTTAACAACATTATCAATAGAATTGAAGTCGGTGAAGATGCCCCAGCTCCAAAAACTTTATATGAACCAGGTGAAGTAGTAAGAGTCTGTGATGGTCCTTTTAATGACTTTAATGGAGTTGTTGAAAATGTTGATTATGAAAGAAATATGGTTAAGGTTTCAGTTCAAATTTTAGGAAGAGCAACACCAGTTGATCTTGAGTTTATACAAATTGAGAAAACATAATGGCAAAAAAAGTAGCAAATATTCTTAAATTACAAATTCCTGCAGGCGGCGCTAATCCAAGCCCTCCAGTTGGTCCCGCTCTTGGACAGGTGGGCGTAAATATTATGGATTTTTGTAATGCGTTTAATTCAGAAACTCAAAATGCCGAAAAAGGTATGCCACTTCCAGTAGTTATAACTGTATATGAAGATAAATCTTTCACTTTTGTTGTCAAAACACCACCTGCTGCAGTGTTAATAAAGAAAGCCTTGGGAATACCAAAAGGTAGTGGTGAGCCTAACAGAGAAAAAGTCGGAAAATTAACAAGAGCTCAACTAGAAGAAATTGCTAAACAAAAAGAGCCCGATTTGAATTCAAATGACATCGATGCTGCAGTTTTAATTATTGCAGGTACAGCCAAAAGTATGGGGGTTGAAGTAGATTTATGAGCAAGCTAACAAAAAAACAAAGAACCATAATTGACAAAGTAGATCCTGAAAAAACTTATTCAGTTATTGAAGCTCTAGAAATTATGCAATCTGTTAAATCTGAAAACTTTGAGGAATCTGTTGATATAGCAGTTAGACTTGGAGTAGATCCAAGTAAATCGGATCAAAATGTCAGAGGAGCTGTAACTCTCCCAAATAGTCTTGGAAAGCCTGTTACTGTTGCTGTTTTTGCTGATGGAGACCAAGCAGATGCTGCAAAAATTGCTGGTGCAGAATTCATAGGCATGGATGATTTAGCAGAAAAATTTACAAAAGAAGAGGTAAGTGTTGATTTAGTAATATCAACAAATGCTGCTATGAAGGTTGTTGGTAAGCTTGGCCAAGTTCTGGGACCAAAAGGCCTAATGCCAAACCCTAAGACTGGAACAGTAACTGATGATGTTGCTACTGCTATTAATAATGCGAAAGCAGGCCAAGTAAGATTTAGAACTGATAAAAATGGAATTATTCATGGAAGTATTGGCAAGGTGTCTTTTGATGCGGATAAGATTATTGCCAATGCATCAGCATTATTAGAAGAATTAAAGAAATTAAAACCAGCATCTGCTAAGGGTGTATACATTGGTAATATCGCGCTTAGTAGCACTATGGGACCAGGAATAAAAATAAATTCCTCAGAGTTGGTATAGGTTTTAGCTTTATAAGAAATTGTGAAGCTAGATAGTTGCGTTTACGCAGCCGTCAAAGACCGTAGGTGTCGTAAGACTTAATTTCCTACGTAGGTGGTGTTCAAGTTGTAATTTTGCAATTTGTCGCCGAATGGCCGAAAGGCTTTAACAGGAGAATTGCTGTGGCGTTATCGAAAAGTGAAAAAGAAAGAATTGTAGGCGAAGTTAAAGAAGTTGCATCAAACGCATCATCTTTAGTAATTTCAGATGCTAGAGGCCTTAAGGTTAGTGAGTTATCTGAAATTAGACAAAAAGCTACTCAGTCAGGTATTCATATTCAGGTAATTAAAAACTCACTTGCTAAATTAGCATTTGAGGGAACTGATTTTGGGTGTTCTGATGAAGTCTTAGTTGGCCCATCATTATTTGCTTTTTCATTTGAAGAGCCTGGTGCAGCTGCAAAATTGCTCAAAACTTATGCAAAGAACTTTGATAATTTAGATATCAAGGCTTTGGTAGTCGAGGGCCAATTACTTGATGGTAGTCAAATAGATATTCTAGCCAGCTTACCATCAAAAGAAGAAGCCTATGGGCTTATTGCAAATGTATTGCAAGCACCAGTTACCAAGTTTGCTACTTTACTAAATGAAGTACCAAGCAAGTTAGCTCGAGTGTTATCAGCAGTTAATGACAAAAAAAAGGCATCTGCCTAAATTATAAGGAGAATAAAAATGGCAACTAGTAAAGAAGACATTTTAAAGGCTATAGAGGAAATGTCTGTAATGGATCTTGTTGATCTTATTTCAGAAATTGAAGAAAAATTTGGTGTTACAGCAGCAGCAGCAGTTGCAGCAGCACCTGCAGCAGCAGGTGGTGGCGATGCTCCAGCAGCAGAAGAAAAAGACTCTTTTGATGTTGTATTAAGTGCAGCTGGAGACCAAAAAGTTCAAGTAATTAAAGCTGTTAGAGCTATAACAGGTCTTGGACTTAAAGAAGCTAAAGATATGGTTGATGGTGCACCAAGCACAGTTAAAGAAGGTGCAAGCAAAGATGATGCTGAAGCTATGGTTGCTCAGTTAACTGAAGCAGGAGCAACAGCTGAGCTTAAGTAACATCAAACATATAAATTAATATTAATTAAAAGGGCGCATTTATGTCATACAGTTATACGGAAAAGAAGAGAATTAGAAAGAATTTTGGTACTTTTGCTAAGGTTATGGATCTTCCAAACTTAATTGAAACCCAAACCAAGTCTTATTCTGAATTTTTACAAGCTGATGTGGCACCTGATGAAAGAAAGAAACAGGGATTGGAAGAAGTTTTTCAATCCTTGTTTCCAATAAAAAGTGTTTCAGGAAATGCATCTCTTGAATATGTTTCATATGAACTCGGAAAGAATACTTATGATGTGCAAGAATGTTTAATACAGGGCTTATCGTATTCCGCTCCACTCAGAATTAAAGTTAAATTAGTTATATATGATAGAGAATCGAATTTTAAAGAAGTAAAAGACATTAAAGAGGGTGAGGTATTCATGGGTGAGGTGCCTCTCATGACTTCAGATGCATCATTTATTATAAATGGAACTGAAAGAGTGGTTGTTTCTCAACTACACAGATCACCTGGAGTCTTTTATGATCACGATAAAGGTAAAACTCATTCCTCAGGAAAAGTTTTATATTCTGCAAGAATAATTCCTTACAGGGGCTCATGGTTAGACTTCGAGTTTGATCCAAAAGATATTTTATTTAGTCGTATTGATAGACGAAGAAAGATTCCAGCCACAATTATGCTAAGAGCATTAGATATGGGTACACAGGAAATCTTATCTGAGTTCTATGATGAGGACATATTTACTTTAGAAAAAGACACAGTTAAGTTAGCCCTTATACCAGAAAGACTTAGGGGTGAAACATTGCCTGTTGATCTGAAAGTTAAAAGCAAGGTCTATGTAGAGGCTGGCAAAAGAATTACAGCAAGACACATTAAAGAATTATCAAATGCAAAAGTGAGTGAGATTACACTTGATAAGCAATTCCTCATTGGCAAAGTTCTATCAAAAGATATCTTCAATCAAGAAACTGGAGAAGTTTTATTTGTTGCAAATACAGAAATCGATGATGTAGTTCTTGAGTCATTAAAAGAAAATAATATAAATGAGATTTCTTGTCTCTACATAAATGAGTTAGACAAAGGTCCATACATATCAAATACACTCAGAGTAGATCCTACATCTAATAGATTAGAAGCTCTTGTAGAAATTTATAGAATGATGAGACCAGGAGAACCACCAACTAAAGATTCTGCTGAAACATTATTTAATAACCTCTTTTTCAATGAGGAAAGATATGACCTTTCTGAAGTTGGAAGAATGAAGTTCAATAGAAGATTAAAACTTGATTCAGAAAAAGATAATCCTAATATTCTTGATAAGAAAGACATCATTGAAGTTATGAAAGGAATCGTCAGCATAAGAGACGGCCATGATATTGTTGATGATATTGATCACTTGGGTAATAGAAGAGTTAGATCAGTTGGTGAAATGACTGCAAATCAGTTTAGAGTTGGTCTAATTAGGGTTGAAAGGGCTGTTAGAGAAAGATTAAGCATGGCTGAAGCAGATGAGCTTGGACCGCAAGATTTAATAAATGCAAAGCCTGTTACTGCAGCTATAAAAGAATTTTTTGGCTCAAGCCAACTTTCTCAGTTCATGGATCAAAATAATCCATTATCTGAAATAACTCATAAAAGAAGAGTTTCTGCTTTAGGACCTGGTGGTCTTACTAGAGAAAGGGCAGGCTTTGAAGTCAGGGATGTTCATCCAACTCATTATGGAAGAGTATGTCCCATTGAAACACCTGAGGGACCAAACATTGGCCTAATAAATTCTTTTGCCTCTTATTCCAGAACAAATCAATATGGATTTATCGAAACCCCATACAGAAAAGTTGTGAATGGAAAAGTAACAGATGAAATTATCTATCTATCGGCTATAGATGAAGCTGAACATGTTATCGCTCAGGCTAATGTTGCTTTAGATAAAAATAATAAATTTCTAGATGATCTTGTTGCTGTTAGACATGCAAGTGAATTTGAACTTATGTCTCCAGATAGAGTTGATCTAATGGATGTTTCGCCACAGCAAGTTGTGTCAATTGCAGCGTCTTTGATACCTTTCCTAGAGCATGATGATGCTAATAGAGCTTTAATGGGATCAAATATGCAACGTCAAGCTGTTCCGGTGCTAAGAGCAGAAAAGCCACTAGTCGGAACTGGACTTGAGTCTGTAGTTGCCAGAGATTCAGGTGTTTGTATTGTTGCTAAAAACAATGGAGTCATTGAAAGTGTTGATGCTTCAAGAATAGTTGTTCGTGTAACAGATAAAAAATCTAAATCAGCCTCTGATGTATACAATTTAGTAAAATATACTAGGTCAAATCAAAACACATGTATCAATCAAAGACCAATTGTACAAATTGGCGATGAGGTAAAAGCTGGAGATATTTTAGCTGACGGTCCATCAGTTGATAATGGTGAGCTGGCTCTTGGGCAAAATATTCGCATAGCTTTCATGCCTTGGAATGGTTATAACTTTGAAGACTCAATTCTTATATCTGAAAAAGTTGCTAGAGAAGATAGATTTACCTCTATACATATTCAAGAAATCGTTTGTGTTGCAAGAGACACCAAACTAGGTTCAGAAGAAATTACTGCTGATATACCTAATGTAGGTGAGGGTTCTTTAAATAAATTGGATGATTGTGGAATTGTATACGTTGGTGCTGAAGTAGTTCCAGGCGATATATTGGTTGGAAAGATTACTCCTAAAGGAGAAACTCAAGTTTCTCCTGAGGAAAAACTCTTGAGAGCTATATTTGGAGAAAAAGCTTCCGATGTCAAAGACACATCACAAAGAGCCAGCTCAAAAGGTACTGTTATTGGTGTAGAGGTCTTTACAAGAGATGGTGTTGAGAAAGATGAAAGAACGCAAGCAATCGAGCAAGATCATCTGGATCAGTCTAAAAAAGATGCTGATGATGAGGCTACAGTCGTTGAACAAGCAACTAAAAAAAGATTGTGTGAGTTGCTAAAAAATAAAAAAGCTATCAAAGGAAACGGTGTTAAAAAAGGTGAGCAACTCACTACAGAAAAACTAGAAACCTTCGAAATTAATGATATTTTTTCAATTAGAACAGATGCTGATAATGTAAATGATGTTATTGAGGATACTGAAAAAAGTTACAACGAATACATCAAAGATATTAAAACAAGATTTGATGAGAAGAAGGCAAAAATAACTAGAGGTCACGATCTTGCGCCTGGTGTAATAAAGATCGTTAAGGTTTATCTTGCTATTAAAAGAAGAATTCAGCCTGGTGACAAGATGGCTGGCCGTCATGGTAATAAAGGTGTTATTTCAGAGATTATGCCTGTAGAAGATATGCCTTATGATGATAATGGTAATCCTGTTGACATTGTTTTAAATCCTTTGGGTGTTCCATCAAGGATGAATGTTGGACAAATTCTTGAAACGCACATGGGTTATGCTGCTAAAGGAATCGGTGAAAAAATTGATTCAATGATTAAAGCTAATGCAAAGCCTGCTGAGTTAAAAGAGTACTTAGAAAATCTTTATAATAAAAATGCGGCTAATAAAGAAGATATATCTTCATTTAATAATTCTGAAATTCTTGAATTAGCTAACAATCTTAGAAATGGGTTGCCAATTGCAACTCCAGTATTTGACGGCGCTAAAGAAAGCGAAGTCAAAGACCTATTAAAACTAGCTGATTTACCAGAGTCTGGTCAAATTACCCTCTATGATGGAAGAACTGGAACTAAGTTTGATAGACCAGTCACTGTAGGCTATATGTACATTATTAAATTAAATCATTTAGTTGATGACAAGATGCATGCTAGATCAACAGGCTCTTATAGTTTAGTTACTCAACAACCATTGGGTGGTAAGGCTCAGTTTGGCGGTCAAAGGTTTGGTGAGATGGAAGTATGGGCACTTGAGGCATATGGTGCCTCATACTCATTACAAGAAATGTTAACAGTCAAATCTGATGATGTATCTGGTAGAACTAAAATGTACAAAAACATAGTCGACGGCAGTTACGAAATGGATGCAGACATACCAGAATCATTTAATGTTCTTAGCAAAGAAATTAAATCGTTGGGTATTAATCTTGAATTAGATTCAGAAAACTAGGAGATAAAATTGAGAGACTTATTAAATTCTTTAAAAACAGGGCAGGATGATTTTACTACCATTTCTGCAGGCTTAGCTTCTCCTCAAGTAATTAAATCTTGGTCTTTCGGTGAAGTTAAAAAACCTGAAACGATAAATTATAGAACTTTCAAGCCTGAAAGAGATGGACTCTTTTGTTCTAAAATATTTGGACCTATCAAAGACTACGAATGTATCTGTGGTAAGTATAAAAGAATGAAGCATAGAGGGGTTGTATGCGAAAAGTGTGGAGTTGAAGTAACTCTTGCAAAGGTAAGAAGAGAAAGAATGGGGCATATTGATTTGGCTGCTCCTGTTGCACATATATGGTTCCTTAAATCTCTACCATCAAGAATAGGACTTTTATTGAATACAACTCTCAGAGAAATTGAAAGAGTTCTATATTTTGAGAGCTACATTGTTACAGACCCAGGCTTAACAGAATTAGAAAAAGGCCAAATTCTTACAGAAGAAGAATGGGTTGAGAAATATGAAGAGTTTGGTGATGAGTTTTCTGCTGGCATGGGTGCCGAAGCAGTAAAGATCCTTCTCGAGGAACTAGATATCAATGAAGAAATTAGAGAAATTAGAGAAGAAATACCTCAAACTAACTCTGAAACGAAGCTTAAAAAACTTTCAAAGCGTTTAAAGCTTCTTGAAGCATTTAACGAATCTGGAAATAGACCAGAGTGGATGATTATGGATGTTCTTCCAGTCTTACCGCCTGATTTAAGACCCCTTGTGCCTCTTGAAGGCGGAAGGTTTGCTACATCTGATCTGAACGATCTATATAGAAGAGTTATAAATAGAAACAATAGGCTTAAGAGATTACTTGAACTAAGCGCTCCCGATATCATCGTTAGAAATGAAAAAAGAATGTTACAAGAATCTGTTGACGCGCTTCTAGATAATGGAAGAAGAGGAAGGGTTATTACAGGGACAAACAAAAGACCTCTGAAATCTCTAGCTGACATGATTAAAGGTAAAGGTGGAAGATTTAGACAAAATCTATTAGGAAAAAGGGTAGATTACTCTGGAAGATCAGTTATTGTTTCTGGTCCAAATCTAAAACTACATCAATGTGGATTACCTAAAAAAATGGCGCTTGAGTTATTTAAGCCCTTTGTTTATGGAAAGCTTGAGCAACGAGAGCTTGCAACAACAATTAAAGCAGCAAAAAAACTTGTTGAAAGAGAAACACCAGAAGTTTGGGAAGTTTTAGAGGATGTTATCAGAGAGCATCCTGTATTATTAAATAGAGCTCCTACATTGCATAGGTTAGGCCTCCAGGCTTTTGAGCCAAAGTTAATTGAAGGTAAAGCTATTCAATTACATCCATTAGTTTGTGTTGCTTTTAATGCTGACTTTGATGGAGATCAAATGGCTGTTCACGTGCCTCTTACATTAGAGGCTCAGTTAGAAGCTAGAGCATTAATGATGTCTACTAATAATATTTTATCACCAGCTGATGGTTCACCGATAATTAATCCAACGCAAGATGTTGTTCTGGGTTTGTATTACATGACTAGAGATAATGCAAATGCAATTGGTGGCGGAAGAGTGTTTAGTGATCCGGATGAGGTATTGAGAGCATATGAAACTGAAACCTTAGATGTACATTCATCAATTAAGGTAAGAATTACAAACGAAGAGGGTGACAAAGCTATTCACGAAACTACTGTTGGTAGAGTATTAATTTGGAGAATAACACCAGTTGAGGTGGGTTTTGAAAACATCAATAAGGTTCTCAATAAAAAACTAATTTCTAAACTTGTTGACATTTCATACAGAAAAGCTGGACTAAAGAAAACTGTAATTTTTGCTGACCAGTTAATGTATTTAGGTTTTGATTTTTCAACTAAATCTGGTTCCTCTATTGGAGTTAATGATTTTGTAATTCCTGAAGAAAAAGCAAAAATCATTGATGATTCGGAAAAAGAAGTAAAGGCAATTGAAAAACAATTTGACTCTGGTCTTGTCACTAGAGGTGAGAGATACAATAAAGTTATTGACATTTGGTCAAGAGCAAATGAGCAAGTAGCCAAGGCTATGATGGAGAAGATTAGTACTGAGACTGCAGAAACTCCTGACGGAAAAAGTGTTGAGCAATCATCATTCAATTCTGTATACATATATGCAGATTCTGGAGCAAGAGGTTCTCCTGCTCAGATTAGACAGCTGTCTGGTATGAGAGGATTAATGTCAAAGCCGGATGGATCAATTATTGAGACACCAATTACAGCTAACTTTCGTGAAGGCCTGTCTGTTCTTCAATATTTTATTTCAACTCACGGAGCCAGAAAAGGTCTTGCTGATACAGCTTTGAAGACAGCTAACTCAGGTTACTTAACTAGAAGGTTATGTGATGTGTCAATGGATTCAG
>CBFHIO010000034.1:0-10571 GCA_965656035.1 Gammaproteobacteria bacterium
GAGTCTGCAATTGAATGAAGGAGAACATCACCATCGGAGTGCGCTTCAATTGCATAATCGCATTGAAGCATATAGCCCCCTATAATAAAACCTGTTCCAGGTTTATAGGTATGTAAATCAAAGCCACTGCCAACTCTTGAGTTTAATTTTCTTAGAAGATTTAAATCATGATTATAGGTAATTTTAATATTTGAGGCTTTGCCTTCTAATTTTGATACATGATAACCCTGGGATTCCATTGCAAACGACTCATCTGGAACATCAATCTTTTGATCAATAAGATAAGCCAATGAGGACTTTAATTTATTAAATTTTGATATTTGGGGAGTTTGTACTAAGTAATAGTCTTGTTTATTTATAGTTTTATTAGATTTACTCTCCTTAATAGAATCGACAACTGGTTTGTAGAAAAAAGAGCAGTCTGATTTAGAGCTGGTTATCTTTTCATATATTGTGACTAAATCTTTAGCAGTTATGTTTGGTCTAGCTGCGTCATGAGTAATGACATAATCATAATTTTCATTAGTTTCGTTTATAGCATTTAGTACTGATATGGCTCTAGTCTGACCGCCCTCAACTATTTCCACTTTCTCATTATCAAAAAAATTTTGTTCTTTAATAAAATTATCTGATTTTGAAACTGCAATTAGTATTTTTGATATAAATTCAGATTCTATAAAGGGTTTTATTGTTTTCTCTATAACGGACTGGCCATCTAGATACTCATATTGTTTTGGAATATCGCTCTGAAATCTTTCACCAATTCCTGCTGCTGGAATTATTGCTAATACTTTATCCGTCATCTTTAGATTCGTCTTCGTCCTTGAAAGATATAAACTCTTCATCAGGATATACTAAGTTCAATTTTTCTCTAGCAAAATTTTCTACATGTTCGTTTGACTTTTGTGCATTCTCAATTTCAAATTCTAAAATATCATTTTGTTTTTTTAGTCCATTGTTTTGTTCATGTTGAAGATTATTTTCGCCAAGTATTTGAGTTTTCTTTTGATAAGAGTTTTCCCCAAAGAAAATACTGTTTAGCAGCATAATTATTAAAATAAGTAGGACTAAAGCTAAAGAATAAAATAGTCGATTCATTGACTTAGATTGATACTAGGAAACTCCTCTTCTATCCATAGCAATCGATTGTATTTTGCAACTCTATCAGATCTACACGGAGCTCCAGTTTTAATTTGACCTGCTCCAAGACCAACAGCTAAATCAGATATAGTCGTATCCTCAGTTTCTCCTGATCTATGAGAAATTATGGATTTATAGTTATTTTGATTAGCAATATTAATTGTTTCTATTGTTTCGGTAATAGAACCTATTTGATTAAATTTAATTAAAATTGAGTTAGCTAAATTATTTTCTATGCCTTCTTGGAAAATAGTCTTATTTGTTACAAACAAATCGTCTCCAACTAATTGACACTTGGAGCCAATTTTTTCGGTAAGAATTTTCCAGCCTTCTGAGTCATTTTCATCCATACCATCTTCGATAGAAATAATTGGGTATTTATCCACTAAACTTTCTAAATAATCAGAAAAAGATTCAGAGTCTAAGGACTTGCCTTCACCAGCTAAATTATAATTTTTACCGTCATAAAATTCACTTGCAGCACAATCCAGTGCAATAAAGACATCATCTCCTGGTATGAGACCGGAGATTTTTATTGCTTCAATAATTAATTTGATTGCCTCTTCATTAGATTGTAAGTTTGGAGCAAAGCCACCTTCATCTCCCACTCCAGTCGATAATTTTTTTTGTTGCAATATTGATTTAAGATTCCAATATATTTCAGAAGACCATCTCATAACCTCTTTAAAAGTCTTTGCACCTTTTGGGATAATCATAAATTCTTGAATATCAATATTATTATCAGCATGCTCTCCGCCGTTAAGAATATTTAACATAGGCATAGGAAGGTTAGACTCAACATCTATTCCAGTGATATTTTTATATATCTCGGCAAAATGTTCATGCAATGAAATATTTTTATCTTTTGCTGCTGCATGAGAAACTGCTAATGAGACAGCTAGAATTGCATTAGCTCCAATATTTGACTTGTCACTAGTTCCATCTAACTCAATTAATTTCTGATCAATTAATTGTTGATCGTTTGGATCTAATTTTTCAAGAAGTGGGTTAATTAAGTCATTAATATTACTTACAGCTTTTTGAACTCCTTTACCCATGTACAAATTACCGCCATCTCTTAACTCTAATGCTTCCTTGGTTCCTGTTGATGCTCCGCTTGGTACTATTGCACTTGCTTTAATGCCATTATCAAGAATTACATTACAAGAAACTGTAGGAAGACCTCTTGAGTCTAAAACCTGAATAGCTTTTATTGATTGAATTGAAGCCATGCTTACTAAAAAATATCTAAAGTTTCTTGGCTTTTTACAAAAACATCTAGATCTTTAATTTGCTGTAAAAAAGGTTCCAGCATATCAAGACGAAGAGCACAAGGACCATCACATTTAGCTTTATCAGGATCTGGATGTGCTTCTAAAAATAGACCTGCTATTCCCTGAGAAATACCAGCCTTAGCCAAACTTAATAGATATTCCCTTCTTCCTCCAGCTGCATTACCAAGACCTCCGGGAAGTTGAAGTGAATGCGTAACATCAAAAATTGCTGGCTTACCAAGATTCTTGAGAATTTGAAAATTAAGAGTATCTACAACTAAATTGTTATATCCAAAAGAATTACCCCTCTCACAGAGTGTAATTTTACTATTACCAGCTGATTCACATTTTTCTATAATGTTTTTCATCTCGGGTGCTGACAAAAATTGTGGTTTTTTAAACTGCAAGATAGCATCTGTTTTTGCTGCAGCAACCACTAAGTCAGTTTGCCTTGCTAAAAAAGCTGGTATTTGAACAACTTCACATACTTCACTTACTGGCTTAGCTTGATCCGGTTCATGAATATCAGTAACTACAGGAACATTAAATTCTGTTGAAACTTCTTGAAGTAATTTAAGACCCTCATCCATGCCTGGACCTCTGAAAGAGGACACAGAACTTCTATTAGCCTTATCAAATGAACCTTTAAAAATATAATTAATCTCAAGCTTATCTGATATTAATTTAAATTTTTCTGCAACTTGCAATACTAAGTCTCGAGATTCAAGTACATTCATTCCTCCCATTAAAGTTAATGGCTGTAAATTTCCAATAGTAAAGTTTCTAAGTTTCAGATCATTCATAATTACTTATCTATTGTACTCTTAATGTAGCTATTGAAAATAGGATGTCCGTCTCTTGGGTTAGATGTGAACTCAGGATGAAATTGACATGCTAAGAACCACTTGTGATCTGAGATTTCAATCATTTCAACTAACTTACCATCAACCGAAGTTCCAACTAAATTTAATCCAGAATTAGAAAACTGATCTACATATTTTGGATTAACTTCATACCTGTGCCTATGCCTCTCAACAATTTCATGCTTTTTGTACATTTTAAATGCTTTTGAAGATTTCTTGAGTTTACATACCTGGCCACCTAACCTCATAGTGCCGCCTAGATCAGAATTTTTATCTCTTTGCTCTTTTTTACCAGAGATATCATTCCATTCTGTTATTAGTGCAATGATTGGATGCTTTGTTTTTGAATCAAATTCTGTGCTGTTGGCGCCTTTTAATTTAAGAACATTTCTTGCATATTCAATCATTGCTACTTGCATTCCTAAGCAAATGCCTAAATATGGAATCTGATTCTCTCTTGCATATTTACATGCCAAAATCATACCCTCGATGCCTCTATCACCGAAACCACCAGGAACTAACACTGCATCAGTTTTTGACAAGACTTTTTTTACATTTTTTGGTGATAGTGTCTCTGCAAGGACGAAATTAATATTCACTCTGGTCTTATATTTTATGCCAGCATGCTCTAAGGCTTCATTTATAGATTTATATGAATCTTGCAACTCAGTATATTTGCCAACAAAAGCTATATTAACTTCTTTTTGTGGGTTAAGACTTGCATTAACAACCCTTCTCCAATCTGATAGTTTAGGATCTTTAGATTTAATATTAAGTTTTTTAAGTATGATTCGATCTACTTTTTGTTTATTTAACAAAAGTGGTATTGAATAAACTGTATCTACATCATGCATTGAAATAACATTGTCTTGAGCAACAGAACAGAATAAAGCAATTTTCTTTTTCTCATCCTTGGGGAGTTCTTGTTCGGATCTGCAAATTAAACAGTCAGGACCAATGCCTAGTGAACGTAACTCTTTGACAGAATGTTGGGTTGGTTTTGTTTTAAGTTCTCCAGAAGCCTTAATGAATGGAACTAGAGTTAGGTGAACAAATGCCCAAGATGTTGATGGGAGCTCCAAGGCCATTTGTCTTATAGCTTCAACAAATGGTTGGCTTTCAATATCACCAACTGTCCCACCTATTTCAACAATAGCTATATCTTTTCCTTGTCCACCCTCTTTTATCCTTTTTTTAATTTCATTTGTTATATGAGGTATGACTTGAACAGTACCGCCTAAATAATTACCCTTTCTTTCGTTTCTGATGACTGTTTCATATACTTTTCCAGCAGTGAAATTATTTTTCTTAGATGCCTCAAATCTAACAAATCTTTCATAATGACCTAAGTCTAAATCAGTTTCAGTACCATCGTTTGTTACAAATACCTCACCATGCTGAAATGGACTCATTGTTCCAGGATCAACATTAATATATGGATCAACCTTAATAAGTGAGACCGATAGTCCCCTTGACTCAAGCAAAGCTCCTATGGAAGCTGCAGCAATACCCTTTCCGAGTGAAGAAACCACTCCTCCGGTTATGAAAATGTACTTAGTATTGGCCATCATTTAATTGAATCATGATGGGATAACAGAATAACAGAATACGCCTAAGAGTGAAATAAGCTTTATTAATATAATTAAAAAATTAGCTTATTTTTTTATAAACTCTTTCAACTCTGGATTTTATTCTAATCATTATGTCATATGAAATTAAACCATTAGCTGAGGCGAGATTATTGATTGAATGATTAGGTGAAAAAAACTCACACCAATCTCCCACATTACATTCTTTAATATCAGAGACGTCTATAGTTGTTAAATCCATGCTAATCTTTCCAAAAACACTAGCATCTTGATTATTAACTTTTACAACTGTTCCATCTTTAATGTGCTGAGGCAAACCATCTGCATACCCAAGATAAACAGTAGCTACTTTCATTCTTTTTTCTGCAATGGCCCTTCCGTTATATCCGACCCTTTCTCCTATATTAAGCTCCCTAATATTTATTATTGGAGATTTAAGTGTAATAGCTGTTTTTAGTTCTTCATTTCCGATATATCCACCAAATATTCCAATTCCTACTCTTACCCAATCAAAACACTTGTTAGGAAAGTTTAAAACACAGCCGGTATTTGCAATACTTTTAGTTACTCCGGAGTGTAAATCTTTGTAAAGTCTCTCAAACCTCTCGAATTGCTCAGCATTTGAGGGATCATCTTTCTTATTGGATGCAGCTAAATGAGTCATAAGTGTAAAATTTATATCTTCAAGATAATCTTTATAAATCTCTAAAAATCTGTCTATTTCAAAACCCAGTCTGTTCATGCCGGTATTAACTTTTAACCATAAATTTTCAAAATTATTGTTTTTAATAATGATATTTAATTGGAATTCGTTATGAACTACTATATCTAAACCATGCTTCTTAGCTAAAAGGTAATCCTCCTGAGAATATATCCCCTGCATGAGGACAATTTTTTTTTGTGAGATTTTTCTTAAATCAATTGCTTCATCAAGTCTTACTACTCCATATCCATCAACCAGATCATCGATATCAGATACTATATTATTAAGCATGTGACCGTAAGCATCAGATTTGATGACTGCTAAAAAATTTGAAGTATTTGAAGTTTTATTTTTTAATTTTTGAATATTGCTTCTTATAATAGATGGGTCTATTTCAAGAATGCTTTTTAATGTCGTCATTCAAAAGAGTCGTAATATCCATCGCTAGAAAAATTTTCAAAGCGCGTATATTCTTTTAGGAATGTTAAATTAACAGTTCCAATTGGTCCGTTTCTTTGTTTTCCAATAATAATTTCAGCTTTATTGCCTTGATCTGAATCTTCGTTATAAACCTCATCTCTATAAATAAACAAGATAACATCAGCATCCTGTTCAATAGCACCTGAATCACGAAGATCTGCCATAATTGGTCTTTTGTTAGGTCTTTGTTCTACCGCCCTATTAAGCTGAGAAAGTGCTATAACTGGAACATTGAGCTCTTTTGCTAATGATTTTAATGATCTAGATATTTCTGATATTTGATTCACTCTATTTTCTGTTGATGTTGGCAACTGCATTAACTGAAGGTAATCAACTACGATTAGTGATAATCCATTCTCCTCTTGCCTTGCAAGCCTTCTGGCTTTTGCACGAAGCTCCATTGGAGTTAGCAGAGAGCTATCATCAATCCACAATGGTAAGTTCTTGAGTCTTTCACCTTCTGAAAGTAACAATTTTAGCTCGTTGTCTTTTAACATTCCTGAGCGAACATTTTGCTGATTTAGTTTGCTCATTCCTGATAGCATTCTAGTTGTTAAAGCTTCACCAGGCATTTCTAAACTGAATATTAAAACGGCACCATCATTATCTTTTTCAAGCAAAACATTTTCAGCTATATTCATAGCAAAAGATGTTTTACCCATACTTGGTCTTCCAGCAACCACTATAAGATCACCGTTTTGGATGCCCTGGAGTTTGGTATCAAGATCTTTAAACCCTGTAGAAGAGCCAATTAATCCCCCAGCTTTATTAGACATCTCATGAAGTCTATCCATTGTTGATGGAATTAATTCTTTCATCGATTGAAGGCTTTGATCATTTTGACTAGACTCATCATTCAATGCAAATATCATACTTTCAGCTTTGTCTAATAATGCATTGCCATCTTGTCCTTGAGGGTTGTTGATTAATTCAGAAATCTCAGAATTAGCTTTCATTAATTTTCTGGTAATAGATCTCTGTCTAATTATTTCAGCGTATGCTTCAAGATTAGCAGCGGATGGGGTTGAAGTAGCAAGCTCAATTAAATAGTCTTTTCCACCAACCTTATTAAGAGAATTTTTATTATCTAATTTTTCTGAAACTGTCAGAGGATCCAGAGGTTTGTTTTCTTCAATCAATTCAGACATTGATTGAAAGATAATTTGATGGTCTTTGCCATCAAAATCATTTTCTTTAATTACCTGTATTACAGTGTCAAAACGATGAGTTTCGAGCATTAAACCTCCAAGAACTGCTCTTTCAGCTTCTCTAGCTTGCTCGTTTTGATTTAAAGATAAGTCAGACATTGGAATACGATTTTTACATCATATTTTAAAATATACAACTACTCAGCCAATACTTTTACAGTTACTTCTGCAGAAACCTCAGGATGAACAGCAATGGTTATTAAATGATCACCAATTTCTTTAATTGGTCCATCTGGTAGTTGTACTTCACTTTTATCTATTTCGATATCAATATTTGTAAATGCCTCAGAAATCTCTCTTGTACCAACTGAACCGTATAATGCACCCTCTTCAGTTACAGGTACTGCAATTTCACAAGTCTTACCATTAATGGTCTCAGCTCTTGCCTCAGCTTTAGTAAACATGTCAGCAGACGCTGCTGCTAACTCACCTTTTCTTGCCTCTACCTCAGCAATATTTTTATCACTGGCAAATGCTGCTTTCTTTTGTGGAATCAAAAAATTTCTTGCGTAACCTGAATTGACTTCGACTATGTCACCAATTTCGCCTAATCTTTGTATCTTGTCTAATAATATAATCTTCATAATTTTATTGATGCATGTCCGTGTATGGTAAAAGAGCTAAAAATCTAGCTATTTTAATGGATTTGGTAATTTTTCTCTGATTTGATGCTGATACTCCTGTAACTCTTGCAGGTATTATCTTTCCTGTTTCAGTAATAAACTGTTTTAAGATATCAATATCTTTAAAATCAAATCTCTTAGGCAATTTATACTTGCTCATTATGTTCACCTTCTTCTTGTTTTGCTTCTGATTTGTCTTCTACATCCTCTTTTACTGGCTCAGGGTCTTTCTTGACATCTTCTTTATCTTTTTCAGCTTCAGATGCTTCAGGTTTTTTATTCTTTGATTCAATATAAAGACTTGAATCTTCTCCGTTGTGTTCTTTTACAACTAAAAATAAATGCCTAATAATAGATTCGTTATATTTAATTTTTGTTTCAATTTCTAATAATTTAGATGGATCACCTTCAAGATTAAATAAAATATAATGACCTTTATTATGATTAGCTATTGAATATGCTAATTGTCTTCTTCCAATATCTTCTGTTTTAACAATATTAAAAGAGTTATCTTTTAATAATTTCTCAAAATCTTTTTTAAAGTTATCGACCTTAGAAGAAAGGTTGGGGTTGAGAACTATTACTGCTTCGTACTTATTCATTTGTTACCTTATGGTTAAAGATTTACTTCTTAATTGATGCAAACCAAGGAATGCGCATTCTAATGGAATTGATATCTAGAATCAATACTCGCTTTTGACTATCTTCAAAAGCTTGGAAAGCCAACTTTGATTTTGTTCAGCTATTAAATCATCATTCTTTTGCTTAAAACCATGATCAACCAATCCAATAGATGTGGCATAGATTGGATTTTGCAAAATACTTTCCATTCCAGAGAATTTATTTGGAATACCTAGTCTTACAGATGTCAGAAAAATAGATTCTGCCAATTCAACCACACCTTCCATTTTTGATGTTCCGCCTGTAAATACAATACCAGCAGGAATTTTATCCTCAAATCCATTTCTTGTAATTTCTGCTTTAACTAGTTCAAATAGTTCTGTATACCTGGGTTGAATGATATCAGCCAAAGAACTTCTTGAAAGTTCTCTTGTTGGTCTTCCTCCCACACCTGGAACTTCAATACTTTCATCATCTTTTGTAAATTCAGCAACCGCACAACCATGTTTTTGCTTTATATCTTCGGCTTGAGGTGTCGGAGTTCTTAATGCTTGAGCTATATCGCTAGTGACCTGATCACCAGCAATAGGTATTACGCCAGTAAAAACTATTGAGCCAGAATTAAATATTGCTATGTCGGTGGTGCCTCCGCCAATGTCAACCAAACAAACTCCTAAATCTTTTTCATCTTCAGAGAGAATAGAATGAGAGCTAGCTAACTGCTCTAAAACAAAACCATCAACAGATAGACCACAGTTTCTTATACATTTTTCAATATTTTTTACTGCACTGTTAGCACATGTAACCAAGTGAACCTTTGCTTCAAGTCTCACCCCTGCCATTCCAAGCGGGTCAAGGCTAACCTCTTGACCATCAATCACATACTCTTGAGGAAGGACATGCAAAACATTTTGATCAGACGGAATTGATACCGCCTGAGCAGAATCAATAACTCTATCAATATCATATGAAGTAACTTCTTTATCTTTTATGCCAACAGCACCCTGAGAATTAAGACTTTTAATGTGACTTCCAGCAATACCTACGTATACAGATCGAATCTTTTCCTCAATCATAGATTGAGCTTGCTCTACAGCTTTTTTAATTGCGTCAGTTGTGGCATCGATATTTACAACCACTCCTTTTTTTAAGCCACTTGATGGATATGCTCCAAGTGAGATTATTTCTAGTTTATGAGCTTCATTATATTTGCCTACAATACAAACTACTTTAGAAGTACCTATGTCTAAACCAACAACTATATTAGAATTTTTTCCATTATTTGCCATAATCTAAAGCAACTCCATCCTTGTATCTTAAATCTATCATACTAGGAATTTTTCTATTTTCGTACAAGTAATTTAAGGTATCTTTTAATGTGTTAAATTTATTATTTGAAACTTTATTTCCAATCATTATGATATGAGTATTCGTTTGAATCTGCCAACCTGAAATATAAGAGAAGGTAAGTTTTTTTAAATTAATATTATCAAAATCATTCACTTTAAAAAAATTGATAATATTGAGCGGCTCTCTTAAATCTTCTATGGGTCCATTTACTAAAATCAAATTAAGTAAACTTTTATCATATTTAAACTTTTTTAAATTGGTGTCTACAAAAAATTCATCATTTAATATGAATATTGGAGTTCTTGTTTTTATATTTAATTTTGCCGAACCACTAAAGGGTTTAAATTTTAGAAAGTACTCATCTATCCAGTCCTGCTCTTCAAGCAAATCTTTAATATCATTCTTAGTCTTTAATTCGCCTAATTTTTCAATGAATATTTTTTGAGACTCTAAATATATTTCTGAGTCTAGGGTGACATTAATATTTAAACCTTTTGAGGAAACTGGTGAGATAAAACACAATACCGAGAAAGCATAAAAAGTTTTTTTAAAGTTTTGCATTAATAATTTTTTGAACCACTTCCTCGTATTCCAATCCAAGAAGGCTTCCTGATTTTGGAACACAACTATGTGATGTCATTCCTGGTACAGTATTAATTTCAAGAACATGAAATTGGCCTGTGATGTCTTGAAGAATATCAATCCTAGCCCACCCCTTAC
>CBFHIO010000035.1:0-10524 GCA_965656035.1 Gammaproteobacteria bacterium
GTGTTCCATTAGATAGTGTTCCTTTCTTTCCATATAAAGTCTTAAATGCATTAGTTGGTATTGGTGTTTTTATGACGGTATTTGCAATTATTATGTTCTTCTTTCCAGAAGGAGGCGGTTATTTTATTGAAATGGCTAATTTTGAAGAAGCTAATCCTTTAGTAACTCCAGAACACATTGCTCCTGTTTGGTATTACTCTCCATATTATGCAATGTTAAGAGCTGTTCCAGATAAATTAGGTGGATTGATTGTTATGGGATCGGCAGTTGCAATTTTATTTGTAGTGCCGTGGCTGGATAAAAGTAAAGTTGCATCAATTAGATACAAAGGCATTTACAGCAAAGTAGCTTTAGCTTTATTTGGTATTAGCTTTATAACTTTGGGTTATTTAGGCACTGTTAGTGTTACTGAGGTAAGAAAAACAATGAGTGTGATTTGTACAATAATCTACTTTGCGTTTTTCATATTAATGCCAATTTATACAAAATATGAGAAAACATTAGAAGTGCCAGAACGACTATGAATAAAAAGCAACTAAACATTTTGAATATCAAGCTCAGCAGATTTATTGTTGCTATTGGCTTGCTAATATCTATTAACAATATAAATGCAGCTGAAGGTGGACCATGCAAAGATTATGGTGACTGCGATGAATTTAAATATTCTTTAAATGATATGGCATCACTTCAAAGAGGCGCATCAACATTTTTAAACTATTGTTATGGTTGTCACTCACTTCAATATTCACGATGGGGCAGAATAGCTACCGATCTTCAAATACCTGAAGAGATATTTTTCGATAATCTTGTTTTTGATAAATCTATTAAGCCTGGTGACTTGATGGTTGGATCTATGTCAAAAGAGCAATCGGCACAATGGTTTGGTGTTGCACCTCCAGACTTAACCTTGGTTAGTAGAGTAAGAGGAGATGATTGGATTTACTCATATTTAAGGGCATATTACGAAGATTCCTCAAAACAATATGGCGTTAATAACTTAGTTTATCCTGGAACAGCAATGCCAAATGTATTAATGGCTTTGCAAGGAAATCAAAAATTAGTTTGCAAGGATGTTCCTGTAATTGCTTCAAACGGTGGTGAAAAGAGGGATAATTTTGGAAATACCATAACGAAGGAAAAGTGTGGATACTTGAAAGTAGTTGAGGGCTCAGGAGAGTTAAACGAGGAACAATTTGATAAATTAATATATGACCTAACAAACTTTCTAGTTTATGTAGGAGAGCCAGCAAAAGCTCAAAGAGAAAGAATGGGTTGGTATGTAATTTTTTATTTTTTAATCTTTACAGCTCTTTCGGCTTTGCTATACAGAGAGTATCACAAAGACTATCATAAATAATCAGGGGAAATAATATGATTTTATATTCGGACAGAGATGACCATTATAGCCAAAGAGTAAGAATAGTATTGGCTGAAAAAGATATTACTGCTGAGGTTAACGAAGCTAAGCCTGAAGAAACTCCTGAAGATATACTTTCAATAAGCCCTTATCACAAACTGCCCATACTTGTTGATAGAGATCTTGCTATTCATGATCCTGCTGTAATGATGGAATATTTAGACGAAAGGTTTCCACACCCACCATTACTACCTGTATACCCGGTGGCGAGGGCAAATAGCAGAACTTTAATGTTACGCATAGATAGAGAATGGTGTCCAATTGTAGATACGTTGATAGCTGGCGAGCTTCCTGAAAAAGAGCTATTAAAGCTAAGAGAGGAGCTATTGCATGAAATATCCTCAATCGCCCCAACTTTTAAAGAATTCAAGTTTTTTATGAGCGATGAATTTACTCTTGTAGATTGTTGCTTTGCACCTATTCTTTGGAGACTTCCTTCTATCGGTATTAAGCTTCCTGTTAACAGACACTTAAAACCTCTCCTAGACTATCAAAAGAAAGTTTTTAAAAGACCTGGATTTTTAGATAGCTTATCTTCTCTTGAGAGGGATCTTAAAGAGAATTAATTGTATCTGAAGATATCTTCCATAAAGGAAGGTATCTATTAATACATTGCCCCTTTGAGACTTTGGAAATTCCCGAGTTAAATATCATGTTAATGTTACTAATATTATTTTGATATATCCCTTCAGCTAAAATAAGGTCTTTAACCAAGACCTCATTTAATCCATCTTCAATATTTTTAATATCTTTATTTAATAAAATTTCTTTAAAAAGGTTATGAGGTACAGGAATCATTACATCTTTAAAATCGTTTAGCGCTTTTGATGAGGATGCTCCCATTAATAATTCGGTAGTTGAATAAAATTCAGTACTTATTAAATAATTTCTAAAAATTGGAACAAGACTTTTGCCAATATCATAGTCTGTTAAAAAAAAGATCTTATTAAAATCTTTTCTTTCTCTTGGTTTATGATTAATAGTAATATTTCTATCTAGTAATTCCAAACTATTATGTCTTTCTATACTTGATTCAATTCCAGTTACTTGCTGCGCAAAGGCATCAAGATTATTGCTTATTAAAAAAAATTTCACTTCAGGATATTTTTTTTCTAAAGCAATTATTCTATTTTTATATTCATTGCTGAATACAACTATAAGTTTTTCTTTAGAATTATTTTGATAAAAAAGGATATTTTCGAGTTGATATAGTTGATCATCTAAAAAACTATTACAAAAAAATGAAAGATTTGATTCTGTTAATCTATCACTAAGTTTTTTTCCATCATCATCGAAAACAATATTGAATTTGTAACCTGATTCTAATAACGAGGATATAAAATATTCTTTATTCTTATTATTTATTGAATAATTTAGCTTTAATTCATTATTATTTATAGTTTCTCTAATATCATTTTCAGTTAGAAAATTTTTCTTGAAATTGTTATTAGATCCAGCACAGCTTGAAAGTATTGCTAATAAAAAGACTGTAATAAATGTTAAGCTTTGTTTAAACATATTTAATTTTTATATAATGTTAAATTTAATTTCAACACCGATAGGTAATTTAAATGATATATCACTTAGAGCAATTGAAGCTCTAAAAAGTGCAGATTATATTTTTGCAGAAGATACAAGAAATGCAAAAAAATTATTAAACTTCATTGATTGTCAATCGCAA
Organism: Gammaproteobacteria bacterium; assembly: GCA_965656035.1. GTDB lineage: Bacteria > Pseudomonadota > Gammaproteobacteria > Magnimaribacterales > D2472 > SCGC-AAA076-P13. Next base: position 3,099 of record CBFHIO010000035.1, read on the forward strand.
TGCTCTTCTTTTCATGAACATAACGAAAATAAGATTACTAATCTTATTATTAAAAAACTTATTGAAGATCCAAGTCTAGACATAGCAATTATTAGTGATGCAGGCACTCCGGCAATATCTGATCCTGGATATCACTTAATACAAGAATGCATAAAGCACAAAATTAATTTTAGCCATATTCCAGGACCATCTTCTGTAATTAATGCAGTTGTTTTATCAGGACTTCCAACATCAAGTTTTATTTTTTTAGGCTTTGTGCCAAAAAAAAAGAATCAAAAAGTTGAATTTCTAAGGTCTTTAAAAAAATACTCTGAAACAATAATTCTTTTTGAATCAGGAAAAAGACTTCCCGAAACAATTCAATATTTATTTGAAGAGTATTCTCAACATAACAAAATTTCATTGTGTCGAGAAATGACTAAAATTCATGAAACTATAGAGAGAGGAACTATAGCATCAGTAATAGAAAGAATTGCTAATGATGAATTAATATTAAAAGGTGAGTTTGTTATTGTGATTGAAGGCAGCTCTAATGAATTCAAAAATACAAAATTAGATAAAAAAATACAAAAAGCATTTTTAGAGAACCTTCCACTAAAAGATGCAGCAAAGCTGATATCTATGATTACTAAAGAAAATAAAAGAGATGTTTATAAACAATTACTAGAACTTGATTAGCATCTAACTAAAAACTATTTATAATAATCATGAGTTGGTTGGATGATCGCTAACTTTGTTAGAGGAAAGTCCGGACTTCATAGAGCAGGGCGCCAGGTAACACCTGGGAGGCGTGAGTCTACGGAAAGTGCAACAGAAAGTATACCGCCAAAATTTTTGGTAAGGGTGAAATGGTGAGGTAAGAGCTCACCGCTTAAGTGGAGACAGTTAAGGCATTGTAAACCCCGGCCCGAAGCAAGACCAAATAGAAATCCGTTTAAGTTGCTCGCTTAGGATTTGGGTAGGTTGCTAGAATATTGTGGCAACACAGTATCAAGATAGATGATCATCTTTTACAGAATCCGGCTTATAGACCAACTCAACTTTTGATATCATATCTATGGTGTGAAAAAGTGTGTAAATGTGTTGCAAAGTGTGTAAAAAGGCTTTATATTTTATGCCATGTATGGTTTTAACACAGTTTCACTTGATCAGAAGGGTAGATTAGCGATACCTGCTAAATATCGGACAGGCCTTATTCAAAAAAACGAAACTCAAATTGTTATAACCAAAGATCCACAATACCCATCATTAAAAGTATATCCACAGTCTCAATGGTTAGAAATTTCTTCAAAATTAGAATCTCTTCAAGGACTTGATCCAATTGTAAGAAATCTACAATGGACCATTTTGGGTAATGCAAGTGTTACGGACTTTGATCCAAATGGGAGAATGCTAGTCTTAATTCCATCTGAATTAAGAAAGTATGCAGAATTGAGTAATGAAAAGCAGATCTCATTAATTGGTATGGGTAATAAGTTTGAAATATGGAATGTTTCTAATTGGGAAATGAGACAGACTGGTGGATCATTAGCAACTGAAATTTTAGATATTGTTCTTCCAGAGAGCATTAAATCAATGTCTTTTTAAAAGGGGATAAAAATGAATTTTGAAGTAATAGGGCAAGCAGTAGAAAACGCAAAGATTAAAGTTGTCGGAGTCGGGGGCGCTGGTGGGAATGCTGTTATTCATATGATTAATCATAATATAGAAGGAGTAGATTTTATTTGCGCCAATACAGATACTCAGGCTCTTTCAATGGCTAATGGAGCAATAACATTAAAACTTGGTAATGGATTAACAAAAGGTCTTGGGGCTGGAGCAAACCCAGACGTTGGAAGAAAAGCTGCCGAAAGTGATAGAGCTGCAATAGAAGAATTATTAGTTGGAGCTGATATGATTTTTATTACTGCCGGTATGGGCGGTGGAACTGGTACTGGAGCAGCTCCTGTAGTTGCATCTATTGCTAAAGATTTGGGGGCGCTTACAGTTGCCGTTGTTACAAAACCTTTTAAATTTGAAGGTAAAAAAAGAATGACTGCAGCGGAAAAAGGTTTAGCTGCTCTTGTTGAAGAGGTTGACAGTCTTGTAACTATTCCCAATCAAAAGTTATATGAGATTTTAGGAGAAGATACAGCTATGCAGGATGCATTTGCTAAAGCGGATGACGTATTAAAAGGAGCTGTTCAAGGTATTTCGGATATCATCTTAAAAAAAGGACATATCAATGTCGATTTTGCAGATGTAAAAACTGTCATGTCTGAAAAAGGTATAGCAATGATGGGTACAGGAAGAGCAAGTGGCAAAAGCAGAGCAGAAGCTGCAGCCACTCAAGCAGTAAGAAGTGAATTACTTGAAGATATTAATCTAAAAAATGCAAGAGGTGTTTTAGTTAATATTACTGCAGCAAAACCAACTTTGGGCGATCAGGCAGAGGTTGCCGATATCGTAGAAGAAATAGTTCATGAGGATGCAAATATAATTTATGGACTTGTGTATGATGATTCAGTAAAAGATGATTTGCTGGTAACTATTGTTGCAACTGGTGTTGATCAAAGAGCTCCAAAATTAGTTATAGATAATCAGCCATCAATACAATTAAATCCTGTTGGATTGAATAAAGAACAAACAAGTCAAAAAGTTGGCACGTCGTCTGCAGCGGAAATTGATTTCCTTGATGTGCCAACTTTTATGAGAAAACAAGTAGATTAAGATGCTGCATTTTCCAGTCTTGCTGGAAGAGTCAGTTGATTTTCTAGTTACTAAGAATGAAGGCAGTTATATAGATTGCACATATGGCCGCGGCGGACATACACAAAAAATTTTAGAAAAAATTTCCTCCAATTCTAAATTAACCTCTTTTGATAAAGATAGTGATGCCGTAGAGCATGCAAAAAATATACAAAATGCTAATTTTAAGATCATTCAAGATTCATTTAGTAATATTAATAAATATTTTAGTAACGATTCAGTAGATGGAATTCTTTATGATTTAGGTACCTGTTCAACTCATTTTGATGATGCGTCTAGGGGATTTAGTTTTAGACATAACGGACCTCTTGATATGAGATTTGACACAAAAAAAGGCGAGCCATTATCAAGTTGGATAAATAGGGCTTCGGAAAATCATATCAAAGAAGTTTTATACAAATATGGAGATGAAAAACATGCAAAGTTGATTTCACGAAACATTATTGAATATCGAAATAAAAATGCTCTTGATTCAACATTGCAGCTAGCAAACCTTATTCAAGACATATATCCAGATAAAAAAAATAAAATTCATCCAGCTACAAAATCATTTCAAGCATTCAGAATTCATTTAAATAATGAATTGAATGAGTTATCAAACTCTTTAATTCATGCAAAGAGCTTACTCAAAAAAAATGGAATCGTTGTGGTTATTTCTTTTCACTCACTGGAAGACAATATTGTCAAAAATTTTTTTAAAGCTGAAGTAAAAAATTATCCCAAAGATATACCAATAAATAACGAAGAATTTAAAGAATTTGAATGTATAGCAAAAAAGGTAAGGCCATCAGCAAAAGAGATTGAGCTTAACAATAGATCAAGAAGCGCAATCATGAGAGTTTTTAAAAAATTATGACCAATAAACAAAACTTAATTTTAATTTTGATGTTATTTTCTATCATCTTTTTGAGTCTTGAGAAAATTAAGCTCTCATTTGAAATAAATAGATTAAATAACAATCAAGAAAAATTAATCAAAGAGTATGAATCTTTTAAAGATAAAAATATAAAACTAATTACTCAGTCATACACCAATAATTCACCTGCTTACATTGAGCGAATTGCCAAGGAAGAGCTTGGTATGGTTAAACGGAAGCCTAGGACTATAGTTAAAAATATAACTAATAAATGAAAAAAATTAATTTTATAAATTGGAGGCTATTCGTAACATGCTTTTGTCTCGTAGGAGCAATATTCGCAGTTGTTTATAAGATTATATTAGTTCAAGTCGAAGACAGTCTTTTTCTGCAAAATGAAGGAAAAAAAAGATATATAAAATATAGAGAAATAAATCCTTTAAGAGGAGCAATATATGACAGAAATAAATTACCGTTAGCAGTTTCAATTATTAATTATGATTTATATGCATTGAAGGGCTTGAATATTGATAAATTTCTTAAGCTTAAAGACCATATTGAGATCGATGAAGATATTTCTATCATTGAGCCCTTTAAAAGAAAAACTCTTCTTAAAAAAGGCTTAAATACTGAAGAATATTCAATTATCGAGGACCTTAATTTTAATGAACTAGAGATAGAAATTCGGCACAGCAGACACTATCCTCTGGGTGAACAGATTGCTCCGCTTGTGGGTTTTTATGGAAAGGATAGAGCACAAGAGGGTATAGAAAAGAGTTATGATTCGATACTTTCAGGAAAAAGTGGAAAACAAAAGTTTTATAAAAATGCAAAACAAGAAATTATTTCGAAACCTATTGAGGTTGAAAAATCAATCAAAGGCCAAGACATAGTTTTAACTATTGATTCAACTATTCAATTTTATTCTTATAAGTTTTTAGTTGAGGCTATAGTAAAAAACAAAGCTAAAGCAGGAACAGTCTTAGTATTTGATAATTTAAGCGGCGAAATACTAGCAATAGCAAGCTACCCTTCATATAACCCCAATAATCCAAATAGATCAATTCAAAAAAACAGAGCTCTTGTTGATGCGTATGAGCTTGGCTCTGTTATGAAACCTATAGTTTTTTCGAAAGCTATAGATGAGGGTGTTATTAATCCAGATGAATTGATGGAGTTACCAAGACGTTTGCAGTTAGGTGAGAAGACTATTTCTGACACAAAAAACTACTTTAAGTTAACTCCTAAAGAAATTATTGCTTATTCAAGCCAAGTTGGCGCATCTAAAATTGCATTAGGATTAGGATACGACTCTATGAAAATTAATTACTATAATTTTGGTTTTAGCAAACCAATATCAATTAACTTTCCATCGACTGCTTTTGGTTTAATTAATAGTAAAGAAAAAGTTTCAGATAGAGAGCTCGCCAGTATGGGCTATGGGTATGGCTTTACAGTAAGCCCGTTTCAAATCACATCTGCTTATTCAACTTTTGCAAATAAAGGAATTCTTAAAGACTTTAAGCTGCTTATGAATGATGAGGTAACACAAAAGAGAGTTATCTCAAAAGAATCCGCAGATCATACCTTAGATGCTTTACAAAAAGTTGTAGAGTTTGGTACTGGTAAGAAGGCAAATATAGATGGATTTACGCAGGGTGGAAAAACTGGAACTGTACATAGAATTAGATCAGGATTAGGTTATGCAGAAGACTTGTATCGCGCTTCTTTTGTTGGTATTGCTCCTCTATCAGAAAAATCATTAACAATATTTGTGTCAATTGAAGATCCTGGGCTAAATGCATACTCAGGCGGCATGATTGCCGCGCCTCTATTTGCAGAAATTGCTGAAAGTTCTTTAAATTATTTAGGTTATTTAGAGGATGAATAAATTAGCACAAATACTCGGCATTCAATTTCCTAATGAAATAGAAATTTCGAGTATTACAAACACAACTGATAAAGTAAAAGAGGGCTCTATTTTTTTTGCTTTGAAAGGAACACAAAATCATGGAAGCAAATATATAGAAGAAGCTTTTAAAAAAGGAGCAAAATTAGCCATCCACAATGATAAAAACTTTTGCTCATCAAATGAAAATGCTATTTATGTAAAAGATCTTCAATCTAGTGGTGGTAAGAAGATTTTTAAAGCTCTAGAAGCTTTCTATAAAATTAATAATTTAAATAGCCATAATTACTATGCATTTACAGGAACAAATGGCAAAACAACGTCAGCGTACTTATGTCATCAAATACTTATAAACAAAGGTTTTAGCTCCATATATATAGGTACTATAGGAACTCAATATAATACTAATCCAGTAAATCAATCTATATCAAAAAAAACAACACCTGATATTTTTGAATTATTTGAGATATTTAATTTTTATAAAATCAAAAAAAATATCTCAGTTTGCATCGAAATATCCTCACACGCTTTGGATCAAAATAGATTAGAGAATATCAAGTATTTTAAATCTTCATCTATATTAAATATTGAATCCGATCATCTTGATTATCATAAAAACATTGAAAACTATTCACAAAGTAAATTAAAAATATTTAATACCGAATCTGAAAGTAAATTTATCAACCAAAAAATTTTAAATGAAAGACCTAACATATTTATTGAAGATAGCTCGCTTATAAGAGTTTCTCATAACCCTTTTACGGAACTACATTACGAAATTCTTGAATGTTCTTTTAAAAAATCATTATTTAAAGTAATTTATAAGAATGAAAAAGGTGCTTCAATATATGAATTTAAGTCATCTATTTTTCCAAGGTTCAATATAGTTAACTTAATTTTTGCAATTTGTTCTGCCGGTTTATCAAACTTTGATAAAAATAAAGTCAATAAATTGGACTTTCTAAAACTTCCTAAAGGCAGAAGCGATTTTATAAAAGATATTCCTGCAAATATAATTATTGATTACGCTCATAATCCGGAAGGGTTTATTTTATTTTTATCGTCATTGAGAGATTTTTTTGATAATTTAGTTGTCGTTTTTGGTTGTGGAGGTAATAGAGACAGATCAAAGAGACCATTAATGCTTAATGCTGCTTTGAAATATGCTGATAAGGTAATATTTACGTCTGACAATTCAAGAAATGAAGACTTTAGTAAAATTTTATCCGATGCAGTTGCAAACAATAATAATGAAAGCAAAATTGATGTAATTGAGGACAGAAAAGCAGCTATTATTCATGGAACAAATTTAATTAAAAAAGATGATTGTTTGGTTATTTTAGGTAAAGGACATGAAGACACACAAGAAAAAGATGGTCAGATACTATTTTTTAGCGATCATGAGGTAGTTAATGAAATTTATAACTAACTCAAATGATTTATCTAAATATTTAGATGCTCCGATCACGAATAATATCGATATAAAACATATCTCTATTGATTCTAGAACTATCAAAAAAGACTCACTATTTATTGGTATAAATGGCGAAAACTTTAATGGTAATGATTATGTTGATGAAGCAATTCGCAAAGGAGCATGCCTTGTAATAACTGATAGCAAGAAATATAAAACCCATAAGAACAAAAACATTATCTATGTCAATAATTCCATTTCTGCTCTTAAAAAGATTGCAAGCAATATTCTTAAATCTTTTAATGGAAATGTTGTAGGCATAACAGGAAGTAATGGAAAAACAACAACAACTAAAATTATTGCAAATGTTTTATCAAAAAGCTCATCAACTTTAAAAAACTATAATAATGAAATTGGAATGCCCTTAAGTATTTTTAATGCAAAACAAAACTCAAAAAATTTAGTAATTGAGATGGGTGCAGCTAAATCTGGGGACATA
>CBFHIO010000036.1:0-10411 GCA_965656035.1 Gammaproteobacteria bacterium
TATAAATAGCAAAGAAGCTAAAGAGATAGCTAAGAGGGCTGAAGAAAATCTTGTGGATCATGTAATGCACATAATTAATAATTCACAAGATGTCAGCGCAACTCCATATAATATTGATTTAAGAAATGTTGGATATAAAAGGCTAGACTCTGATAGCAGAACATATAATAAAGGTAATAAAAATTTCACTCTACATATTGAAAAAAAGAATTTAGGCATTAATAAACTAAGAAATTGGCGGTACAAAGATAAGATGATATATGTTGTTCCGCTTCAAGACGGAAGAGTTCTGACTTTGTATGGAAACATAGATCAAAATTCAGCATTAGAGATAGCTAACTCAATAAAAATTAAATAAATATATGAAGACAAGTATAAAGAATTATAAAAAAGTATTAGTTTTAGTCCTTTGCGGTACTTTTACATACACGAATTTAATTGCTGCACTGCCAGAAAATATTTCACAACTTGTTGAAGAGTCGGCACCAGCAGTTGTGAACATAACATCAAAAAAAGAAGTGTCTCAAAGACAGTCATATGGTTATGGCGGCATTCCGGATGAAATGCTTGAGAGGTTTGGTATTCCAAGACAATTTCGTGAAATGCCTCAAGAAAAGAGAGAAGCAACCTCTTACGGTTCTGGATTTATTTTAAATGGTAATTATATTTTGACTAATTATCACGTTGTTGAGAATGCAACTGAAGTAATTGTTTCATTATCTGACAGAAGAGAATTTGTTGCAGAGATTGTAGGCGTAGACCCTCTTTCAGATTTGGCTTTATTGACCGTTGAAGGTAATAACTTGCCTCAGGTCATAGCTGGAGATAGTGATCAATTAAAAGTCGGTGACTGGGTGGTTGCAATTGGATCACCGTTCAGTTTTGATTTCTCAGTAACTGCAGGTATTGTAAGCGCTAAAGGAAGAAGTATTCAAAATAATAATATTGGAAACTATGTCCCTTTTTTACAAACTGATGTTGCTATCAACCCTGGCAATTCAGGTGGACCACTTTTCGATTTGAGTGGCAAGGTTGTTGGTATTAATTCTCAAATCTATTCAAGAAGCGGTGGCTATCAAGGTCTCGCTTTCGCTATTCCAATCAATGTGGCAATTGATGTAGCAGAACAAATTATTGAAAAAGGTGAAGTCTCAAGAGGTTACCTTGGAGTAAGAATGAGCGAAGTTGACAGTGATTTGGCTGAAGCTTTAGGTATGAAAAAGCCTTACGGTGCCTTAATAAATGATGTTGAAGAGGGTGAGTCTGCTGATAATGCTGGTTTACTTCCAGGTGATGTCATTATTGAGTTTGACAAAAAAGAAATTAAGTTTAGTTCGGATTTGCCTCATGTTGTCGGACAGCTTCAACCTAAATCAAAGGCAAAAGCAAAAATAATAAGAGACGGCGATGAAATTGAGCTTAAATTTACACTTGGTGAACTTCCAACTAATCAAGAATCATTTGTTCCAGCAAAATTGCAAGGATCATCAGATCCAATAGGTATAAAAGTGGCTGAGATTGATAGAGACAATCCATCAATGGCAAATTTACCTGAGGGTGTAATTGTATCAAGAGTAAATCCTGGATCTCCTGCATCCGGTAGGGTTAATAGGGGCGATTTAATAACAATGATTCAATATAAAGGAAAAAAATATCAAGTTTTTGATGTTGAATCATATGAAGAGTCCATAGAAAACTTTTCTTCTGGAGATAAAATTGCTCTTCATCTCAACAGAAATGGCAGTCGTTTAATTAGATCAATTACAATCAATTAGAACTAAAAAGTCTTTGATTCTCCTATATTTGTAAGATTGGCTGTAAAATAGCAGCACCTTATGAAAAACATTAGAAACTTTTCAGTAATTGCTCATATTGATCATGGCAAATCTACATTGTCTGATAGATTGATTGAATTTTGTGGTGGGCTAACCGCAAGAGAGATGTCAGAGCAAATCTTGGATTCAATGGATATAGAAAGAGAAAGGGGCATTACAATTAAAGCTCAAGCTGTAAGTCTAGAATATAAGAAAGATAACGTAAGCTATTTATTGAATTTTATTGATACGCCAGGACATGTTGATTTTTCGTACGAGGTATCAAGATCATTATCTGCATGCGAAGGTGCCTTGTTAGTCGTAGACGGCTCTCAGGGTGTTGAAGCTCAAACATTAGCTAATTGTTATACTGCTGTTGATCAGGGATTGGAAGTAGTTCCTGTAATCAACAAAATAGATTTACCTCAGTCAGAACCAGACAGAGTTAAAAAAGAAATTGAAGATATGATCGGTATCAACGCATCTTCAGCTCCACTTGTAAGTGCTAAAACTGGAATTGGTATTGAAGATTTGTTGGATATGCTTATAAAAGATATACCATCGCCAGAAGGCAGTCCAGCTGAGCCTCTTCAGGCATTAATAATTGATTCATGGTTTGATTCTTACTTGGGCGTTGTTTCTTTAATCAGAATAAAAAATGGCACTATTAAAACGGGTCAGAAATTCAAAATTCATTCAACCGGACAGTCGCATAATGTAGATGAAATTGGAGTATTTTCCCCAAAAAAATTAAAAAAAGATTCTTTGTCAGCAGGAGAAGTAGGATACTTGGTTGCTGGCATTAAAAATATAAAAGGAGCTCCAGTGGGAGATACCATTCTTGAAGTGGGTGATGAAATTACACAGCCACTTCCAGGCTTTAAAAAGGTAAATCCTAAAGTATTTGCATCTATGTTTACTGTAAATTCTGATGACTATGAAAGATTTAGGGATGCACTTTCAAAGCTTGTATTAAATGACTCCTCTTTAATTTACGAACCAGAAGTTTCAGATGCTCTTGGATTTGGATTTAGATGTGGTTTTCTTGGAACCCTGCACATGGAAGTTATTAGGGAAAGGCTAGAAAGAGAATATGATCTAGATTTAATATCAACTGCCCCATCTGTTGAATATGAGATTCTAAAGACAGATGGAGAGGTTATAAGAATTGATAGCCCATCACAATTACCGGCTCCTAATGATATTGATGAAATAAGAGAACCAATTGTAAATGCTACTATCTTGACCCCAAATGAGTATGTAGGAAATGTCATCACTCTTTGCACGGCAAAAAGAGGAACTCAGAAGGGTATGACTTATTTTGGCAATCAAGTTTCAATTGTTTTTGAAATGCCTCTGTCCTCAGTAATTGTTGATTTCTTTGATCAAATTAAATCTTCCACTAAAGGGTTTGCATCAATTGAATATTCTCTGATTGGTTTTTTTAAATCCGATTTAACGAAGATAGATATTCTTATCAATAATCAAAAAATAGATGCTCTATCTATGATAGTTCATAAATCTTTTTCAACACAAAAAGCTCGAGAGATTGCAGCAAACCTTCAAAAACTTATTCCAAGGCAAATGTTTGATGTGCCAATTCAAGTAGCACTTGGCTCTAAAATAATATCAAGAGAGACAGTTAAGGCACTCAGAAAAAATGTTACAGCAAAGTGTTACGGTGGCGATATTACAAGAAAAAAGAAATTGCTTGAAAAACAGAAAGATGGAAAGAAAAAAATGAAACAATTCGGTAAAGTTTCTATACCTCAAGATGCTTTTTTAAATTATTTTAAATCTGGAGAATAACTTGATATCAGATCCAATTTTTATTTTTTCAATGATTGGAATGGCCGCGGTGCTATTTTCATGGATTATAAGTGAGATAAAAGAAAACTATAAAGATAATTTTCTTGTAAGTAATTCAAGTTTGCTAACTACTATTTTTGGCTTGATGATGCTTTATAGTATTTTCATTAACGCAGGTGACCTTAGTGTTGTTCTTCTTGTAGGCTCAATCATATCCCTTATAGTTCTTGTGGTAGGCATTTTTTTAAAAAATAATGAAATTGTATCTTCATCTAGAGGATACTTTATTCCAATTTTTTTAATTTTTATTTTAAGAACTTTTTTATATGAGCCATACCAAATACCCTCTGGCTCCATGTTACCTGGTCTTAAAGTAGGGGACTTCTTGTTGGTAGATAAGAATTCTTATGGATATAAAATTAACAGAATAGATGAACCTTTTTTATCTCAAGAGGATCCTGATTATGGTGATGTGGTTGTTTTTGTACCCCAGCACAATCCAGTGCCGTATGTAAAAAGATTGATTGGTTTGCCAGGCGATAAAATAAGAATTATCAATAAACAGGTCTATGTTAATGGCGAGCCTATTAAAAAAACATTTCATAAAACTGAAGAAGAGAAAATTACTAAAAGATATAGAGACCTTTCCGGCAAGATCACAGTAAGAGAGTTGGACGTAGTTATAGATTACTTCTTTGAAGAGCATGGAGGAAATAAATATTTAACCAGGAACATTAGAGGTGAAAATGTTCAGTATCCATCGGAGTGGACTGTGCCAAGCAATCATTATTTTGTCATGGGCGATAACAGAGATAATTCGAATGACAGCACTAAAGATGTTGGGTTTGTTCCAAGAGAAAATTTCTTTGGTGAAGCAAGCTATCTTTTTATGACTTGGGAATGTTGGACTTGTCTTCCATATTTCTCAAGAGTCGGAACAATTAATTAATGACTCTAAAAGATCTTCAAACCCAGTTGTGTTATGTATTTAAAGATGAAACTCTTTTAGAGCTTGCTTTAACTCACAAAAGTTATAGCAATAGCTTAAATAATGAAAGATTGGAATTTTTAGGAGATTCGATTCTTAATTCGATTATTTCAGAATATCTTTTCTCTAGATTTACTAACCAAAAAGAAGGATTGCTTACAAGAATGAGAGCCTATCTTGTAAAAGCTGAGACCCTAACAATAAAAGCAGAGGAGTTATCTTTAGAAAAGTTAATAAAACTATCAAAAGGTACTGCAAACCTCTCAAAAGAAAGAAAGAATTCAATTTTAGAAGGAGCTTTTGAGGCAGTCATTGGTGCAATTTATATAGACGGAGGTTGGAATGCCTCAAAAGAAATAACTCTTAAAACCTTTAGTAAAAACTTAGAAGCATTATCTGAAGATATGTCATTTAAAGATCCAAAGACAGAGCTTCAAGAACTATTTCAATCAAATAAAATTGAATTACCTAAATATGAGCTTGAAGACCTTGGTAACAATAATTTTTCATGTACTGTAAATTATGATGAGATGATGTTTAGATCATCGGGTGCATCTAAAAGAATTGCTGAAACAAATGTAGCCATGCAGCTCTTAGCATACATAAACCAAAAAAATGACTAAAAGTTACTGTGGGTATATTTCTATCATTGGTAAACCCAATGTTGGTAAGTCAACAATTCTTAACCATATATTGGGAAAAAAAATCTCAATAACATCAAGAAAATCCCAGACAACAAGAAATAATATATTAGGCATCAAAACAGAAGGTAATATACAAATGATTTATGCAGACACACCAGGGATGCATATTAAATCACCCAAAGTTATGAATAAAGTGTTAAATAGATCGGCTGAAAGCTTAATGGAAGATTCAGATATTATATTATTTGTAACACAAAGATTAACCCTGGATGCCCAAGATCTTTCAATTCTAAAAAAACTTAAACAAATTAACTCAAAGGTCATATGTGTTGTTAATAAAGTTGATCAAGTTGAAGATAAAAATAAATTACTCCCACTGATTCAAAGACTCTCAAGTGAATATAGTTTTCTTGACATCATACCCATATCTGCAATTAATAATGATGGTATAGATGAGCTAGAATCTTTAATAAAAAACTATCTTCCTGAGAATGAGCATTTATACGATAAAAATTTAACAACCAGCACTCATAAAGACACATTCATGATTTCAGAATTAATTCGTGAAAAAATAATTAGAATGTTGGGAGATGAGCTGCCACACGATACTTTTGTTCAAGTTGAGCTAGTTGATCATGAAGAAGAAATTATAAAAATTCATGCAGTAATATTTGTTGCTAGGAATAGTCAAAAGCAAATTGTTATTGGAAAAAGTGGAAGTACATTAAAGAAAATTGGAAAACAGGCAAGAATCGAAATTGAAGAATACTTTAACAAAAAAGTTTTCTTAAAAACTTGGGTAAAGGTAAAAAAGAATTGGAATACAGACTCTGATTATCTTCAAAGCTTGGGAGTTGGAGGAAGTTATGATTGATAATGATTGGGATGACTGCTTTCTCTTGCATTATAGACCGCACGGTGAAACCAGTTTGATTGCTGATGTTTTTACTAGGAAAAATGGAAAAATGTCGATGGTTGCCAAAGGAGCCAAGAAGCCTAGGTCCAAATTTTTTGGGTATTTAACACCTTTTACCAAATTGAGAATTACCTACACGGGAAGGTCTGAGTTAAAAACACTAACTAATATTGATAGAGATTTTTCACAATCCACAAACAGTCTTTCTAAGACCAGTTACAGTCTTTTATATATTAATGAATTACTTATAAGACTCCTTCCAAAAGATGCGGTCCATGAAGATTTATTTATACTTTATGAAAATTTTTTATCAAAAATACACTCAGGAGAAAGTATTGAATTAACTTTAAGAGCTTTTGAACTAGATATGCTTGAAATGTTAGGCTACGGATTGGATTTTGAAAATGAAATAGATAAAAACCAGTCTATTGATTTAGATAAAAACTACTCATTTATACCTGAGAGAGGATTCAGAGAATCAAAAAACTCTGGTTTTTCTGGAAAAGATATAATAAATATTCGGATGAGAAAACTTTCAGAAGTATCAAAAAAACATCTTAAGCATTTAACACAAGAAGCAATTCATTTTTGCCTAGACGGAAGGAATCTATCAAGTCGAGAGATTTTTAGGAGAATCAAGCAGTGATTTATGGTATTGGAACCGATATCTTAGAAATTTCAAGGATAACAAACATAAAGTCCCTACCTTCGTTTGCAAAAAAAATACTCTCATCAAACGAATTAGAAATAGCTTCACAATATGAAAACGATAAATTGATTAAATATCTTGCTAAACAATTTGCTGCAAAAGAAGCTATTTCAAAAGCTTTTGGCACTGGTATAAGAGAACCTATTTTAATGAAGGATATTGAGATAATGAGAAACAAAATTGGTAAACCTTATCTAAACCCATTGGGTGGCGTAAAAAAAACTATTATTGACTTGGGTATAACCAAGTCTCATGTTAGTCTTGCAGACGAAAGAGAATATGTAATAGCATTTGCTATTTTAGAGCTATGAAAAATATTATTTTGTTAGGTCCTCCAGGGGCAGGAAAGGGCACTCAAGCCGATTTAATTTGTGATTTATGCAATATACCAAAAATTAGCACAGGCGATATGCTACGAGAAGCTGTAGCATCTGGAAGTGATTTTGGTAAAAAGGTATCAAATATACTTGATACTGGTGGCCTTGTTTCAGATGAGATTATTGGGGAGTTAATAAAAGATCGCTTAACTCAGCCTGATTGTTCAAATGGTTCTTTGTTTGATGGAGTGCCAAGAACACTAGGACAAGCATCTGAGTTAGATAATATGGGCATTATTTTTACTCATGTTATCGAGATACAGGTAGAGGATGAGGTAATAGTAAAGAGGTTGTCTGGAAGAAGAGTGCATCTGGGTTCAGGAAAAAATTATCACATTGACTTTAACCCACCAAAAGTAGATGGCGTTGATGATTCTACGGGAGAGCCACTAATACAAAGAGAAGATGATAAGCCTGATACAGTTTTAAAAAGATTGTCTGTCTATCATGACCAAACCAAACCTCTGTCAGATTTTTATTCTGACCAAGCTGACAAAAGTGGCTTAACATATATCACTGTCGATGGTTCTAAGTCTGTCGACGATGTTTTCAATTTAATATCTAACCAACTATAAGTTAATGAATGTTTTAGCTATTCAGAGCTCTGGCGATCAGACTTCTATTTGCGCAATAATTAAAGACGATATCATTCAATATTCTATAAACCACCAAAGAAAAGAAAGACCAAATTGGTCTAAAATGCTTTTAAGCTTAGGACAAGACTCTTTTTTTGATTTAGAAGAAATTGATATTTATGCATATGCAAATAATTCTGGCTCTTACACAGCAACTAGAAGCGTTGCAGCCTACTTGAAAGGAATTGCTTCTGCCGTCTCTAAACCATTAATTGTGATAGATTCAGATGATATAGATTCTTTAAATGCCGATGATGTTGCTAAAAAAGCCTTAGCCAAATACATCGATTCAAACGAGCAAGCAGGCGAGTTTACAGCCGATAAAGCAAATCCTATTTATGAATCAATACCGCAATATAAAAAAATAAATGAATGAATTGCTGTTAAGTTTTCTTTTAGGATTAATACAAGGGTTAACTGAATTTTTGCCTATTTCAAGCTCAGCACACCTCTTATTTCCTTCCTTATTATTCGGAACAGACGATCTAGGATTAGCATTTGATATAGCAGTTCACGCTGGAACGCTTTTTGCTGTGATTTATTTTTTCAGATCAGAGATTATACAAATGACTAAATCTGTATTAATTTCAGACGAGCGATTAAGCGAAAGTAAGAGGCTTGCTCAACTTTTGATAATAGCAACTATACCGATTGTATTCGCAGGCCTATTTGCATCAGATTTTATTGAATCAAATAGAGAAAATATTGCAAATATTGCCTTTATGAATCTTTTGTTTGCTGGGCTGCTATTACTAGCATATAAATATGCATCCACATCAAAAACCTTAATTGAGCTTACTTTGATGGGCGCTATTTTCATTGGCATTTTTCAAGTTTTTGCTTTATTTCCAGGAGCATCTAGGTCAGGCACAGCAATTACCGCAGCTTTGTTTATAGGTTTGAACTTAAAAGATTCCTCAAAATTTGCCTTTCTTTTGGCAATACCTACGATACTTGGAGCACTAGTTTTTTTAATTGCAGATGTTGGTTTGTATCAAGCAGAAATTAATATATCTTCATTAGTTGTTGGTTTTGTTACTTCAACTATTATTGCGTTTTTAACAATTAAATATTTTCTTATTTTTGTTGAAAAGATTGGAATGTATCCTTTTGTTATTTACCGACTTATATTAGGTGTTCTTATATTAGCATTAGTATGAACTTTTCTGTTTTCATTGAAAATGAAGATCACCATCAATATTTAAAAGATAAATTAAAATTTTCAGAACCAGAAATTACAAAAATATATCCCGAGCAAGAACCTTTTTTTATTTATAAAGAAGACGGATTGCATTTTGTTAAAGATTCATCCCAAAACAAATTATTGCATGTTGATTTTCTAAAAGGTTCTCTAGGTTGGAGGTTGAAAAGAAAAGATCATGAAACTTTATTAAAAAAAGCTTTAGGTAAAAAAAATAACAATTTAACGATCTTTGATGGAACAGCAGGCTTTTTATCCGATGCTTTAATTTTTTTAGCACTAGGACATAAAGTAATTGCATGCGAACAAAGTAAAGTACTATTTTTATTGTTAAGTGATGCTATTGATAGAGCAAAAATTAAATTAAGCTTCTTGGATAATTTAAATTTAATTCATGGAGACGCTTTAGATGTATATAAAAGCATGCAAAATATTGATGTAATCTACCTAGATCCTATGTATCCTTCCAAGAAAAAAAGCGCCTTAACATCAGGGAGTATGAGTGACATAAAAAGCATTCTTAAGCTTGAAAATATTGAAAATTTAGAGGATGAGGTATTTTTTGACTTTAAAAAAAATAAATTTAAAAAAATTATCTTAAAAAGACCAATTAAATCTAAGATAATAGATGATAGTTTTAACTATCAAATTAAAGGTAAATCAACAAGGTTTGACGTTTACATATAAATAGGAGGAAACATGAACCCTTTTACAATGATGAAAGATGCCAAGAACATGGAAAAGATGATGAAGCCAGCATTAGAAAAATTCATGCGAGAGGCCGGATTTGTTAAAAAAGATGAAATCGAATCACTTAAAAGAAGAATTGCAGAATTAGAGTCAGAGGTATCTAAATTAAAGAGTTAACAAAAGAAGATATTTCTAGAATCATTGAAATGGCATGGGAGGATAGAACTCCTTTTGATGCCATAGAGTCTAACTATGGCTTAAATCAGAATCAAGTCGAAGATTTGATGAGAGGTAATCTTAAAAAAACCAGTTATACCCTTTGGAGAAAAAGAGCTAGGGGTAGGAAAACAAAGCATGTAGGCTTAAGAGATTTTAAAGTTGGAAGACACCATTCGTATGACCAAAACAAACTTAAAAGCTAACCATATCAAAATAGAAAATCTCTATAAATCTATGTTTTCAGATGTAAAAAATACCTCAATAAATATAGAAGAGGATAGGGTTGAAATAATCCACTTAGATGAAAGCAATCAAGATCCAGCAATCATTGACTTGCAAGAAACTGAAATTGGTTATGTTATTAATTACTGGGATGGATATTCTTTATCTGAATCTGAAGAAACAGTCG
>CBFHIO010000037.1:0-10231 GCA_965656035.1 Gammaproteobacteria bacterium
GGTGGAAAAATTCATTTTGCAATAGGTTTTGGTATTGCAAACTCAATAATGGTTGAGGGTGAAAACGGTAATATCATTATTGATGCCTCAGATAGCACATTTGAAGCATCTGAAATTTATAAAAGATTCCAAAAGCTAAATAATAATCCGGTAGTTGCAATAATTTATACTCATAATCATGGCGACCATACTTTTGGAGCAGCACATTATTTAACAACCCAAGAAGAAAGACCAAGGATTATTGCGCACGAATCAACTGACTATTACATGCAGAGGATTTTAGGAATAATAAATCCAATAATAAGTACGAGAAGTACTAGAATGTTTGGTACAGCATTAGCTGAAGAAGAGGTTATTAATGTAGGCATTGGAAAAAGTTTAAATATTGCTAAATCTCCATTTGGCTATATCAAGCCAGATACAACTTTTAAGGACGAGTTAAAAATAAAGATTTCTGGAGTAGATATCGAACTATATCATGCCCCTGGGGAAACCAACGATCAATTATTCGTATGGCTTCCAAAGCATAAGTCTTTAATGCCAGGAGATAATATATATAAAACCTTCCCAAATCTTTACACGATTAGAGGGACAACTCACAGAGATGTTATGGGCTGGGTCTCAAGCCTAGATCATATGCGATCATATAACCCTGAATATATATTCCCAAGTCACACTAAGCCAATCATAGGATCCGAAGAGGCAATGAATGCATTAACTGTTTATAGAGATGCAATTCAGTATGTTCATGATCAAACAATTAGGCTAATGAATGAGGGTTATTATCCTGATCAGATTATTGAGATGGTAGATTTACCAACTTCAATTAAAAGTTCTCCTTTTTTGTCTGAATTTTACGGTACTGTTAGATGGTCTGTTAAAAGCATTTTTAATGGGTATTTGGGTTGGTTTAATGGTAACCCTGCTGACCTTGATCCTTTGTCTAGAAAGACAGAAGCTCAAAAGCTTGCAAAATTAGTTGGAGGTGAACAATTATTATTTGAAGCATTAAAAAAATCTGTAACAGATGATGATATGCAATGGGCTCTTCAATTAAGCGATAAACTTCTTGCACTTGAATATTCAGTTGATGAAGTTAATAAGTTAAGGCAAGAAGCTCTCATATACATTGGTTTGCGAGCCTCAAATCCAAATAAAAGAAATTATTTCTTATCATCTGCAATGGAATTAGATGACAGTTTTGATGGCTATCCAGAACCAGAGAGAACGGAAGAGGGTGTAAGAGAAATTTCAATTGATACCTTGTTAAGCATTTTATCTGTAAGATTAAATCCCAATAAAGTGATTGATCAAAATATTCGGGTATGTTTTTTATTTTCATCAGGCCTAACAAGAAGTATTTCAATTCGAAATCAAGTAGCATCAGTTTCATCTAGAATTGATATACCCTGTGACATTACAGTTCAAACTTCTGAACATAATTTTAAAATGACATTATCAGGTTTATTAAACCCTGTAATGGCTATTGCTACAGGAGAAATAGTCGTAGATGGGGGTAGTACTAATTTTTTACAGTTCTTATCTTATTTTAGATAAAGCTACCACCTATACTTATCAAAGTTTTCTGGATTTGCCCATCCATCAGCATTATTCCACGATCTTTTGTTGTTATAGGTTTTTAGATTATATGAAAAACATAATAATTTATTAGAACTATCTTCTAGCTCAACTTGAAAGCCAAGTTTAATCATAGTGGATTCTTTAATGCCATCTTTAGGGATTGAGAAGATAATTATTTTTTGACTCAACAGATTTTTAATAGTTCCAACCTGACTTTCAGATAGCTCAATATCATCCATAACAATAAATAAATCTGTAGGCTCTTTAATGTAATCAAGGCTTGGATCGATGCTTAAATGCTCAATACCACAATTTTCGAATGCTTTTACTAATATTGAAATGTCTTGAGTGGTGACTATTTGAAGATTTTTACAATCTTCATGATTAAGGGTTTCTAAAATAAATTGATTTAATATTTCTTCCCTTTCTTTCATTTAAGTAAATGTTTTACAGCCTCTCTTTCAGATTCCAACTCATCTATAGATATTTGAAACTTTTGCTTTGCAAATTCTGATAATGATTGGTCTCTTTTTATTTCAATAGTTCCATCAGGTAGTGTAAAAAGAGGGTATCCACAAATTAAACCTTCTGGAACACCATATGCTCCGTCACTTGCAACAGCAGCGCTAAATGAATCACCTTCTTCAGTTGGGCTTTCACAAGCTATTATCGTATCCAAAGCGGCTTTTGCTGCTGATGTTGCTGATGAGGCTCCCCTAGAGTCAATAACAGCCTTACCTCGTTGCTGAACAGTTGGAAGAAAAGTATTTTCTACCCAGTTCATATCATTTATAACTTCGCTACCAGCTTTATCACAGATGAGCACATTTTCTACATCAGGATACATCGTAGGACTATGATTACCCCAAATAATCATATTTTTAATCTCACTAATATTTGATCCAGTCTTTTTGCTTATTACTGACTTAGCTCTGCTTGAATCAAGCATTGTCATTGCCATCCATAATTGTGAGTCTTTGCCGGCTGCATTTTTTCCTATAAGTGCATTTGTATTAGCGGGATTGCCTACAACTAAGATTTTTGCATTCTCCTTGCCATACTTTCCAATAGCTTCCCCTTGAGTAACAAAAATACCACCATTAATTTTTAATAAATCAGATCTTTCTTCAATTTTTTTTCCTTCATAAACAATTCCTCTTGGAATACTGCCAACAAGCAGGAACCAATCAGCATCATGAGATGCTTCTTCAAAATTATCCGTATATTTTACTTCACCCATATTAGGAAAATAGGAATCCTCTAGCTCCATGACCAAACCTTCGAGCTTGCTAACAACTTGAGGTATTTCTACTAGATATAAATCAACAATTTTATTACCAAATGTTTTTCCATCAACCAATCTAGGTATTAGAGAGTATGATATTTGGCCTGCTGCACCTGTCACTACAACTTTTACTCTTGAACTCATTTTTTCCTTATTAAATTGAAATTAATTGATAATTATATTCCTAAAAGTAAGATTTATTCTTGGCTTTTTAAATTTTTTTGTTTTTTTTATTTCATGCTTCCAATATTCTTGTGTCCTTCCGCGCATAACTAAAAGTTGTCCGCTTGTTTGAGAAATAACTAGACTAGACTTATTTTTTTTATGTTTAAAATATATATCCCTAGATTCTCCGAGAGATAAAGATGCTATTACAGGATTTTTACCAAGCTCTTTTTCATCATCAGAGTGAAGCCCCATTGAATCACTGCCATCTCTATACAAGTTCGCCAGAACAGAATTAAATTTAAAAGATGTAATACTTTCTATTATTTTCTTAATTTCAAGCAATGTATTATTCCAATCATGCCTTTGAAGTTTTTTACCAGAATACGTATAGTTAATGCCATCATCAGCATGCCATGCCTGCAATCTGGGTATTTGATGAGTTTTACCAAAGATTTTTATGAAACCTGTCTCCCAATTTAAATTATGTAAGCATGATTCAAACCACAAATCTTTTTTTTGGTCGCATTCAGTAGTTTGATACAAATCAATTTCTAAATCTTGATACCCATATATTGTTTCTTTTTTTATCAAGAACCCTCCCTTTTCTGAGATAGTAAATAAGGTTAATATTAATTAAAATAGTTTAGATTAGTTTAACGTACAACGACTTCCAAAAAAGGAGTGAAATAAATGAGTATTAGATTTGATGATCAGGTTGCAATTGTAACTGGTGCTGGTGGCGGGTTAGGAAAAGAGCACGCATTAGGGCTTGCAAGAAGAGGGGCTAAGGTTGTTGTTAACGATCTTGGTGGTGGTGTTGATGGAAGTGGTGCAAGCGATGCTGCCAAGGAGGTAGTTGACCAGATTAAATCTGAAGGCGGCGAAGCAATTGCAAATGGCGCAAGTGTTACTGATTTAGAAGCAGTTCAAGCTATGGTTAATGAAGCTAAAGATAAATGGGGAAGGGTAGATATTCTCGTTAACAATGCTGGTATTTTGAGAGATAAAAGTTTTCATAAAGATACAATTGAAAGCTTTAATGCCGTTATGGATGTCCATTTTCAAGGAACTTTAAATTGCACTCACACTGTTTATCCAATAATGAGAGAACAAGAGTTTGGAAGAATTATCTTTACCAGTTCATCTAGTGGTGTCTTTGGTAATTTTGGCCAAGCGAATTACGGATCTGCAAAAATGGCAATGGTTGGACTAATGAATACATTAAAATTAGAAGGACAAAAATATAATGTCTATTCTAATTCTATAACTCCAGTGGCTTACACAAGGATGACAGAAGGGCTAATTCCTGAAGATTTTGGTAAAAATATGCAGCCAGAGCATGTAACCCCTGCCGTTATCTATCTAGCCAGCAAGAATGCTCCAAACGGAGTTGTTATGGTTGCTGGAGCTGGTGTCTTTGCTCGAATATTTATTCATGAAACAATGGGTATTAATCTTGGTACTGGTGAGGATATGACGCCTGAGAATATAGCTGCTAATTGGGACAAGGTTTCTGATATGGATGATGCGAGACCGCTACAAAATGGTGGTGAGCAAACTCTTAAAATATTTGAACTAATTAATAAAGGCTAATTTTGAAGCTATATTCAAGCATACTTGCTCCTAGTCCGCTCAAGGTTTTAATTTTTTTAAAAGAAAAGGGTATCTTAGATCAGGTCGAAGTTATCAATTTAGACTTAGCAAAACTTGAGCATAAAACGCCTGAGTATAAAGCTATTGCACCAAACTCGAAGGTGCCTGCTTTAAAGCTAGATGATGATACAGTTATTTTAGAAACAACTGCTATTTGTAGATATCTAGAATCCTTGTATCCTGAGCCAAACTTATTTGGAGAAAGCCCTATTGAGATTGCTTCCATTGAGATGTGGTACTCAAGGGTGACTTATGAGCTGATTGTGCCTTTAATGCATGGCTTTAGACATACACACCCTCACATGGCTCAAATGGAGAATCAAAACCAGGAATATGGATTAGCTCAAAGAGAGCTGGCAGTTAAATCTTTAGACATCTATGATAATCTTATGGCAACCAGAGAATATATTGCAGGAGAGAGGTTTACTTATGCAGACATACAAATGGTCACTTCACTGCAATTCTTGGTCAGACTTAATAAGCTTGATCTAAAAGATTATAATAATCTGAATGACTATATAAACCAGGTCTCTAGCAGATCAAGTTTCTCTATATAATTAATTTTATCTCTATCCTTTTACCCAACTATAGAATATATAACTATAAAATGTAGTATCGCTGCAATTGAGACTAGAACATGAAAAAACTCATGATAGCCAAAATACTTTGGACTAAAATTTGGAAACTTTAATCCATAGCCTATAGCTCCAACTGAATATATACCTCCACCTACCACAGTCAAAATAAAATTAGTTAAGCCCATTGCTGATGACATGACCGCAAGATAGGGTAGTGCCATATACCCTGCAACTACATAAATAAATGCTCTTAGTAAACGATGTATGTTTGTAAATACAACTGCTTGCAGGATACCTATTCCTGCAATGATCCAAATAATCAATAAAAGCTGTAAACCAAGATTAGTTGGCAGCACCAGAAGACATATCGGAGTGAAACTTCCAGCTATCATTATAAATATCGATAGATGGTCAAGCTTTCTCATCACCTTTAGAACTCTAGGTCTCCAATCAACCTTGTGGTAAAGGGCGCTAAAACCAAACATCATAAATATTCCTACAGAATAAATAATGGTAGATATAAGTTCTATCGATGAAGTGCTTTTTATGATTAGAGGTATACAAGCACCTATGGAAACAAAAAACATCCACTCATGAAAATAGCCTCTCAAGAGAGGCTTTTCTAATGAGCTTTTCATTTACTCCCAGTTAAGGGCGCCGCCTACCTGATACTCAGTAACTCTGGTTTCAAAGAAGTTCTTCTCTTTTCTCAAGTCAATAATTTCAGACATCCAAGGAAAAGGATTTCCCACACCTTTAAACTCTTCTTGCAAGCCTATCTGAGTCAATCTTCTATTTGCAATAAATTTAAGATATTCTTCCATCATTGCGGCATTCATTCCTAAAACACCTCGAGGCATGGTATCTCTTGCATACATGATTTCTAATTCAGTACCTTCAAGTATCATTTGTGCAGCTTCAGCCTTCATTTCTTCGTCCCACAAATGAGGGTTTTCAATCTTAATTTGGTTGATTACATCTATACCAAAGTTAACATGCATAGATTCGTCTCTTAAAATATATTGGAACTGTTCTGCTGTTCCAGTCATTTTATTTCTTCGACCCATTGATAATATTTGAGTAAAGCCACAATAGAAGAAGATTCCTTCTAAAACGCAATAAAATGCAATTAGGTTTTTAAGAAGCTGTTTATCAGTTTCCACAGTACCTGTTTTAAATTCAGGATCTGATATTTCTTGTGTATATTTAAGACCCCATGCAGCTTTTCTCGAAACACAAGGTATTTCACGATACATATTGAATATTTCTCCTTCATCCATACCAAGTGATTCAATGCAGTATTGATAAGCATGAGTATGAATAGCTTCTTCTAGGCTTTGTCTCAAAATATATTGTCTGCATTCAGGATTTGTAATTAATCTATATAGTGCTAATACTAAGTTGTTTGCAACAAGAGAATCCGCAGTTGAAAAGAAACCTAAATTTCTTTTTACAATTGTTCTTTCGTCTTCTGTTAGGCCGTCTTCAGATTTCCATAGGACAATATCGTTTGTCATATTAATTTCTTGAGGCATCCAGTGGTTGGCACTTCCGTCTAAATATTTTTGCCAGGCCCAATCATATTTAAATGGCACTAGTTGATTAAGATCTGCTTTACAGTTAATCATCATTTTGTCATCAACCTGAACTCTGGATCCTGCCATTTCATCTAGCTCTTCAACCCCAGCTGCATCATCTAGATTTTTTATAGCTTCTCTTGCCAGTTGCGCACGAGATCCTTCTTCTATATTGATCGTATTTTCTTTTATTGGAGCTGCCGTATCCAACGTTGGTGCCGGTTTTTCTTTTTCAACAACTTGAGGTGTTACAACTTTTGGAGCAGCAGCATTTGCTTCTACGCCTATATTTGTTTCCTCTTTTCCGTAGTCATCCCAATTTAACATTTCATTCTCCTATATTATTGACATGCCTCACAATCTGGATCGTCCAGAGAGCATGCTGTTGGAACTGGAGCCGGAGCTCCTAGTTCCTGGGGTGCAGCCTGTGCTGATTGGGCACTAACTGCGTTTAATTTTCCTTGTGCAACAGTAGATTTTTCAGTTGATGTTGCAGCTATTGATCTAAGGTAATAGGTAGTTTTGAGACCAGAATACCATGCCATTCTGTATGTAATATCAAGTTTTTTGCCATCAGCATTTCCTATATATAGATTTAATGATTGAGCTTGGTCAATCCATTTTTGTCTTCTGCTTGCTGATTCAACTATATATCTTGGTTCAACCTCGAAAGCTGTTGAGTATATGGTTTTAATTTCATCAGGTATTCTTGATATCTGTGAAAGACTACCCTCAAAATATTTAAGGTCGTTTATCATGACGTCATCCCAAAGATTAAGCTCTTTTAACTTATTAACTAGATGCGGGTTTACAATAGTAAACTCGCCCGAAAGATTAGATTTCACATATAAGTTTTGGTAAGTTGGTTCAACTGACTGTGTAACACCGGTAATATTTGATATCGTTGCAGTTGGAGCTATAGCCATAACATTTGAATTTCTCATTCCGTCGGTCATAACTTTTTTTCTTAAGGATTCCCAGTCAAGAGTTTCTGATTTATCAACATTTAAATATTCAGATCCTCTATTTTTTTCTAGTATCTCAAGCGAATCTTTTGGTAATATGCCTTGGCTCCATAGTGAGCCTTCATAAGACTCATAACTTCCTCTTTCCTTTGCCAGTTCTGTAGAAGCATGAATTGCATAATAGCTAATTAGTTCCATGCTTCTATCTGCAAACTCAATTGCTTCATCACTACAATATGCTATGTCTTGCATATATAAAGTATCTTGAAAGCCCATCATTCCAAGACCAATAGGCCTATGTTTTAAGTTTGAATTTTTTGCAGTATCAACAGAGTAGTAATTTATGTTAATAACGTTATCTAGCATTCTTATAGCCGTTGAAACAGTTTGTTTTACTTTTTCTTCATCTAGTTTTCCATCTTTCATATGATTGGCTAGATTGATAGATCCAAGATTACAAACCGCAATCTCATCAGCGCTTGTGTTAAGGGTTATTTCTGTACATAAATTTGAAGAGTGAATTACGCCTGCATGTTGCTGTGGAGATCTTAGATTGCATGAATCCTTGAATGTTATCCAAGGATGGCCAGTTTCAAAGAGCATTGTTAACATCTTTCTCCATAGCTCTTTTGCTGGTATAGACTTAAATTGATCCATTTCTCCTGCTTGAGCCTTTCTTTCATACTCTTCATACCTTTCTTCAAAAGCTTTACCTATCAAGTCATGAAGGTCTGGAGTTTCACCGGGTGAAAAAAGAGTCCAGTTTTTATCTTCTTCAACTCTTTTCATAAACAAATCAGGAACCCAGTTAGCTGTGTTCATATCATGAGTTCTTCTTCTTTCATCACCAGTGTTTTTCCTTAGCTCTAAAAATTCCTCAACGTCTAAATGCCATGTTTCCAGATAAGCACACATGGCTCCTTTTCTTTTACCGCCTTGATTTACAGCAACAGCTGTATCATTTGCCACCTTTAAGAATGGGACAACACCCTGACTTTTTCCGTTTGTTCCTTTAATATATGAGTTCATGGCTCTGACCGATGTCCAGTCATTCCCTAATCCACCAGCCCATTTAGACAAGAGTGCGTTATCTTTCATGGCTCCAAAAATACCATCTAGATCATCAGGAATTGTTGTCAGGTAGCATGAAGAGAGCTGAGGTCTTTTTGTTCCAGAATTAAATAGTGTTGGAGTTGAACTCATGTAATCAAAACTTGAAAGTAGTTTATAGAATTCAATAGCTTTTTCTTCTCTATTTTCCTCTTCAACGGCAAGTCCCATAGCAACTCTCATAAAGAAAACTTGAGGCAGCTCATACCTAACATCGTCGCAATGAATAAAATATCTATCGTAAAGGGTTTGTAAACCTAGATATGTAAACTGATTATCCCTTGTATGATCAATAGCTTTACCTAGAATATCTAAATCAAATGTTTTTAGTACAGGATCTAAAATATCAAGCTCAATACCTTTATCAATGTATGCAACAAATGCTTTTGGGTAATTCTCTTTCATTTGATCGTATGTAGACTCTTCAGCTACCTTTAAAAAGCCTAGGGCTTCGCTTCTAATTTGATCCATAAGAATTCTTGCAGTCACATAGGTATAGTTTGGCTCTTTTTCAACCTTTGTTCTTGCAGACATAACCAGACTTGTTCTCATATCTGATATTGATACACCGTCGTATAAGTTTTTTAATGCTTCATCTAGAACTTCATTCATTGATACTTCTTCTAAACCTTCACAGGCGTCATCAATTAGTGCTGCAAGCTTATTAATATCTAAAGGAACGATAGATCCGTCAGTTTTTGTAATATTAATGTTAGGTTTGTTGGGTATATCAATTTCAGTTATCTCTTTTTTTCTTTCTTGTGTGCGACTAGCTCTATATAAAATATAACTTTTTGCTACTTCTAATTCCTCACTTCTCATTAATTGAAGTTCAACCTGGTCTTGTATCTCTTCTATGTGTAATGTTCCACCAGATGGCATTCTTCTTTGAAATACCTCAATGATTCCATTTGTTATAGCGCTTACTTTTTTATGAATTCTTTCGCTGGCAGCTGCATTTCCTGATTCTGTTGCTAAGAATGCCTTTGTAACAGCAACTTTAATTTTGTCTTCTTCAAAAGCAACAACTTTACCATTTCTCTTAATAACTCTTAGTTTGCCTGGAGCTGTAGTTTCTATTTCGCTGGTTTCAACTTTTTGTTGGATATCTAGCGTTTTGCTTGTTTCTTGTTGTATTTCCATTTTTATCTCTATTTCCCTATTTAAACTCGCCTTTTTTTTCCTCTTACAAAGAGTTCTATTAAATATATATATGGAAGAAGTTTTGTGCGTCTGCAGTTACACTAACTATTTTGCTCTTCATTCATAATATTACATGTTGTGGATAAAGAAACAAGTAAAAAAACACTATAT
>CBFHIO010000038.1:0-10195 GCA_965656035.1 Gammaproteobacteria bacterium
CTCTTGATCCAGATGCAATATTTTGTATATAAACTTTTGCCATGCCAGTCTCAAAGGAGACATATGCAACTTCTTTTGAGTCTGGCGACCATGAGGGAGAAATAATTGGCTCCCTGCTTTGAAGAAGAACTTGTTCATTCTCGCCATCAGCATCAGCTACAACTAACTTGAATATCGACCTGCTATTTATCATTTGCTCAGTTACATATAACAATCTTGTAGATGCAACTCCTTTAATTCCTGTTACCTCTTCATATATTCCATCGCTAATATAGTGTGACAATTGTCTTAGTCTGTTTGGAATGCCGTATACCGTTGAAGTTCTTATCTTAGATTTCTTATTAACACTATAAATTTCATAAGAAACCGATATATTGCTTTTATCTTCCTGAGAGATTGCTCCCATCACAATAAAATCAACATTCAATAACTTAAAATCATCATAATTAATTTCGTCTTGATTTGCTGGTGATGACAGGAGCTGATTATCTTGAAGAATACGGAACTCTCCAGTCCTATTTAGGTCATTGGTAACTATAGAGCTAATTTGATTATTAATATTTTTTGGGCCATCAAAATTAATTATTGCTATTGAATATGGATCATCTGATCCTTTTGTAATTTCTAAAACCAACTCTGAGACAATTGGTTGTGAAAATAAAATAAATATCAACAAGGCTTTTTTCATGAAGGATTAAATGTAATTACTATATTTTTAAAATTTTTTTGGTACAAATTAAATGGGATTTTATTAAAGAAAGAGAATGTTTCAACCCTCGAAATAGCTTTAATTGCAGAATTATCAAATCTTATGTTGCCGCTACTTTTTATTAAATCAATTCTAGTTACTCGGCCATTTTTATTTATTGTCATTCTTAGATCGCATACTAGACCATCTTGAATATTTTGAGGCTTGATCCATGCTGATTGAATAGATTGAATTATTAAATTACTGTACTCATTTATTAAAATATTGTCAGATTTTTCCTGCGTTAATTTATCTTCTTTGATTAAATTATTAATATCTGTCTCTGGAATAACTGGAGTTAACTCAATCTTATTCTTAACTTCAATAACTTGGTCTTGTTCAATAGTCTTTTTTTGAATATTTTTTATTGGTAAAGATTTTTTGGGCACTTCTTTCTCAAATAAAAGCTCAACATTTACAGGCTTGCTTAAAACAGGTCTAGTGTTTTTTTCAAAATAAAAAAAATCTGTTAAATATAAAATTATTGTTGCGTGAATTACAAAAGATATAAAAGAAGCTACAAAATAATCAGATTTAATTTGCATAGCCTGTTGTGACAATTCCTATTTTTGAAATACCAACACTTTGAACGGCAGCCATAGCCTTGGCTACACTATCAAAAATTACATCTTTATCGCTTTGGAATACTATTTCTATCTCAGGATTTGCTTCAAAGATTACACTAGATTTTCTTTTTAACTCCTCTAGATCAATAGGCAAAGACTCATCACCAACATTAATAAAATATTCACCTTCTTTATTGATAGAAATTACTAAAGGTTCATTTTGTACAGACATTTTTGTTGTATCTGTATTGGGTAAGTTAACCTCTATTCCTTGAATTAATAGCGGAGACAAAACCATAAAAATAATTAACAAAACCAACATTACATCTATGTAAGGCACAACATTTATTTCTGCCTTTAATGTCTTTTTTTTCGCTAATCTGTATATCATTTATTTTATAGATTGCTTATAAAAAATACTTGCTAGCTCTTCTGAGAAAATAAGTGTTGATTGAGTCATTGTCTCGAGTTCAGAAGTATATTTATTAAAAGCAATAACGGCAGGTATAGCAGCAAAGAGCCCCATTGCGGTTGCAACTAATGCTTCTGATATACCAGGAGCAACAGCATTAATGGTAGCTTGAGTTGCATCGGATAAACCTTGGAATGAGGTCATGATTCCCCAAACAGTTCCCAATAAACCAATGTATGGACTTACTGATCCTACGTTTGCTAAAAAAGGAAGATGTTTATTCATCTCCTCCTCATCTGAAGCAATTGCAACTCGCATACATCTATTGATACCCTCTAAATCCAGTTCTGTAATTTCTTTATTTTTACCAATCTGAAGAAACTCTTTGAATGCACTTTTGAATACACCTAATGGACCAAATAATGGTCCCTCATGGTTTTCTAACTCACTATACAGAGCATTAAGGTCATCTCCACTCCAAAATCTATCCAGAAAACTATCATTGATTAATTTAATTTTATTATAAAAATTATATCTTTCTACTATTACTATCCAGGTTAATAAAGATGCTATTAACAATATAAACATTACCGTCTTTACAACAATGCCAGCATCTAAAAAAAGGTTTAAAACTGAAATATCATCCATGCGGTTCACCGTAGTTAAAAATTAATAATAAATCATTAGGAAAAGGTTTTGGTTTTTTTGTCTCAATATCTACCATACAAACTTCAACACTTCCCTCACATATTTGATTTTTGTTGTCATCACTTATGATTTTTTGATTAAAAAGCATTCTAGCTTTAGATTTTTTTTCAACCTCAGTCTGAACTACTAGTTTTTCACCAAGTTTAGCTGGATATAAAAAATCTACATCAATTCTTTTTATTACAAAACCCAAGTTTGATTGTCTTAGGTCATTTTGTGAAATTCCATTTATAGTTAAAAAGTTAGATCTAGCTCTTTCAAAATATTTAATGTAATTTGCATGATATACAAAGCCTTGAAAATCAGTATCTTCAACAAAGATAGTCAATTCGAAATCTTTATGCTTGAAAGTTTTGCTCATGAAGTTCAATATCTTCTTGAAAAAGTTCTAAAATGATTTGAATAAAATCAGGCCATAGCAAATCCACAGTGATTAAATTATTTTTAATTTTATTATTTATTGATGAAGCCAAGACTCTTACTTTTATAGGCCTGTTATTAAATTTATAAACCAATGCTGGTTTTAAATTTGCGTTTTGTGAGGAAGCTAACACCTGATCCCACCAATCTGGTCTAGGTTCAGCTCCTGTGCCATAAGCTTTACATTCTATGCACCATTTTCCAAGCATTAAATCTGGTAATTCCTTCGTTCTTGTTTGTTCTAATATTCTTTTAACTGGATTTGTTAGATTAAGGTCTTCGATTAGAGCATTTGCAATTTGTCTTTCAAAAGCTGCACCTTTATTTCTTGAATTTATAGACAATTTTTACTCTTTAACCTCAAAGTTTTCTGGAAATTCAGCATTTGTATGAACCTCTTGGACATCATCCAGTTCATCCATAAAGTCCATAATTTTTAGCACTTTTTCTGACATCTCTTGATCTAAAGAAACCGATGTTTCTGCCCTTAGAGTTAATTCAGCATTTGTATGCTCAATGTTGTTAACTTTAAGAGCCTCTAGTACATTACTCAAATCAGTGCTTGAAGTGATTACCTCAAAGTAATCACCTTCATCAACTAAATCCTCAGCTCCAGCATCTAGAACAACTTCTAATAAACCTTCTTCTGAAAAGTTTTTAGATATATGAATGATTCCCAGTTTATTAAATAAATAGGATACAGATCCATCTGTACCTAAATTGCCTCCAAACTTAGAAAATGCATGCCTGACATCAGAAACTGTTCTATTTCTATTATCCGACATAGCTTCAACTAAAATAGCTACGCCACCAGGCCCATATCCTTCCAATACAATTTCTTCAAGCGCTCCTGTTTCACCAGTACCAGAGCCTTTTTCAATTGCTCTTTTAATATTATCTTTAGGCATATTGGCTGCATTTGCTTTATCTAAAGCAAGCCTTAACCTTGGGTTGTCATCAGGATCAGGACCTCCTTTTGCAGCAACTGTTATTTCTCTAATAACTTTGGTCCAAATTTTTCCTCTAGACGCATCTTGTCGAGCTTTTCTATGCTTAATGTTTGCCCATTTGGAATGTCCAGCCATATACCTATTCTTCCTTGTGAGTACTGATAATTTTTAGTTCATCTAATTGTTTTTGATCAACCTTGCTAGGTGCATCGGTTAATAAACAGGTTGCGCTTTGTGTTTTTGGGAATGCAATGACATCTCTAATGTTATTAGTATCTGTAATAAGCATTACTAACCTATCGAGTCCAAATGCAATTCCACCATGAGGCGGACAACCAGATGATAATGCTTTAATTAAAAAACCAAATTTACTGTTAGCTTCTTCTTTACTTATTTGAAGAATGTCAAAGATAGCGCTTTGCATTTCTGCATCAAAAACCCTTAATGAACCTCCGCCTATTTCATAGCCATTTAGAACTATGTCATATGCATATGCAATAGCTTCTTCTGGTGCATTCCTTAATTCATCTATAGAACAATTAGGTAACGTGAATGGATGATGGAGAGAGGTTAAATTACCCTCACTGTTTTTTTCAAACATAGGAAAATTAACAACCCAACATGGAGCCCATTTTTCAGTATACAAGGATAAGTCCTCGCCTATCTTCTTGATTAAGCTACTCATACTCAGATTAACAACGCTTTGTTTGCCTGCTCCGAAAAATAATAGATCATCATTTTCTAAATCTAAATCTTTTACTAAAGATGTAACTGTCTCTGGTTTTAAGAATTTCAATATTGGCGATTGGAGTCCATTCTCGATATCACTTTTGTCATTGACTTTAATATAAGCAAGTCCCTTAGCTCCTAATTTTGAAACAAAGCTTGTGTAATCATCTATCTGTCCTCTAGATAATGAGTTTCCGCCTGGGATTTTTAAAGCTACAACCCTTGAGTTTTTATCTTTTGCAGGCTCGGCAAAAACCTTAAACTCTTCACCTTTTACCAAGTCAGAAATTTCAACAAGCTTTAAAGGAATTCTTAGATCAGGCTTATCACAGCCATAATCCCTCATTGCATCATGCCAATCTAAAACTTCAAAATCTTTTAGCTTGTCATTACAAAATTTTTCAATAAGGCCCTTAACCATGCCCTCACCAGTTTGCATAATATAGTCTTGGTCAATAAATGATGCTTCGATATCTATTTGCGTAAACTCTGGCTGGCGATCTGCTCTGAGATCCTCATCTCTAAAACATCTAGCAATTTGATAGTATTTATCTAAACCTCCCATCATCAGCAATTGCTTAAAAAGTTGAGGTGATTGAGGTAATGCGAAGAAATTTCCTGACTGCACCCTGCTTGGCAATATATAGTCTCTAGCTCCTTCAGGAGTGGCTCTTGTTAATATAGGTGTTTCTATTTCATTAAAATCATTATCATCTAGATAATTACGAATCATTGAGGTAATTTTTGATCTAGTAACAATTCTATGATTCATTTCAGGTCTTCTTAAATCTAGAACTCTATTTTTTAAGCGAACATCCTCATTGACCTCTTGATAGTCATCTAATGGAAATACAGGGGTTTCTGCTTTGCTTAGAATTTTAATATCTTTACTTTCAAGCTCTACTTCGCCTGTTGTCATATTCTTGTTAATTGTTCCCTCTAATCTTGCTTTTACTATTCCAGTTATTTGAACAACATACTCATTTCTTAGGCTTTCAGCTATTGCAAAAGATTCTGCGTTATCTGGATTAATAACAGCTTGACATATGCCCTTTATATCTCTTACATCAAGAAAAATAACCCCACCATGATCACGTCTTTTGTGTATCCAGCCACAAATAGTTATCTCTTGATTAAGATTTTTAGAAGTTATTTCTCCACAATAGTGAGATCTCATAATTTTTCCCTATAGTTATTTACTAATCTTATCTTGTTTAGTTGCTTTCTTGGAGTCAGATGACAAATTTTGTGAAGATTTGTTAGCTGACTCTTTGTCGTTTGATACCAAATTCTTTTTTTTACCAGTTTTAAAATCGGTTTCGTACCATCCTCCGCCTTTTAATCTAAAAGAAGGCGCTGACACAAGCTTGCTAAGAGTATCTTTTTCGCAATTTGGACATTTAGTTTTAGGTTTATCACTAAACTTCTGTATTAGTTCAAATTCTTGCCTACAATTTGAACATTTATAATCATAAATCGGCATAAGTACTCAAAAAAAAGATAAAATTATAAACTATTAAAATTTATACATATAACTAATTTATAAAATGTTATTTTCAAAAATATTGCTTCCAACTCTTAAAGATGCACCTCAAGAAGCTGAAGTTATTAGCCATAAACTTATGCTTAGAGCAGGGATGGTTAGAAAGGTTGCATCAGGAATCTATACATGGCTTCCACTTGGACTTAAGGTCCTTAGAAAAATAGAAAATATTGTTAGAGAAGAAATGGACGCTTCAGGTGCTCAAGAAGTTTTAATGCCAATGGTTCAACCAAAAGAATTGTGGGATGAAACAAATAGGTGGGAAAAAATGGGACCAGAGCTTCTAAGAATTCAAGATAGGCATGATAGAGATTTTTGTTTAGGCCCAACTCATGAAGAAGTTATTACCGATCTTATTAGAAATAATGTGAAGAGTTATAAAGAGTTACCGCTCAATATTTATCAGATCCAAACAAAATTTAGAGATGAGGTAAGGCCAAGATATGGAGTTATGAGAGGTAGAGAATTTTTAATGAAAGATTCTTACAGCTTTAATATTGATGAAGCCTGTCTTGAAAAAACTTACTTAACAATGCGAAATACTTACAAAAAAGTCTTAGAAAGAATGGGTCTTGAGTATAAGATAGTCTCGGCTGACTCAGGTGCAATAGGTGGTGACGCTTCAGAAGAATTTCATGTTCTCGCTGAAACTGGAGAAGATACCATCGCAGTAAGTGATAGCTCTGAATATGCTATCAATACTGAACTGCTTCTAAAAGAAGGTGAAGATATTGAATCTCTTGAGGGAAAACCGTCACCTGATGGTGAGGGAACTATTGAGATTAAAAAAGGTATTGAAGTTGGTCATATTTTTCAATTAGGAAAAGTTTATGCCGAAGATATGAAAGCAAATGTATTAAATAACGAAGGCAAAGCATCAACTCTATATATGGGCTGTTATGGGATTGGAGTTTCTAGACTTGTAGCTGCAGCTATTGAACAAAACAATGATGATAAAGGCATTATTTGGCCTCATAGTATAGCTCCATTTGATATAAATATTATTGCAATTGGCTATGAGAAAGATGAAAAAATAGCTGAAGCATCTAAAAATCTATACAAAGAGCTTACGGAAATGGACTACGATGTTTTATTAGATGATCGCAAAGATGGTTATGGGATTAAAATCAAAGATTCTGAGTTAATAGGAATTCCACTAAATATTATTATTGGAAAGAAGTTCTTAGAATCAGAGGAAATAGAATTTAGAACAAGACTTGGAGATACATCTCTAAGCAAAATATCAGATTCAAAAACTATTCTAGAGTTCTTTAAAGATAAATAATCTTAAACTACTCTTTTTATAATAGTAGCATTTGCTGTTCCGCCACCCTCACAGATAGCTTGAAGTCCATAAGTGCCTTCTCTTCTTTCTAACTCATGAAGCAATGTTGTCATTAGCTTTGCTCCTGTAGCACCGAGAGGATGGCCAAGTGCCATTGCTCCTCCATTTACATTGAGTTTAGTTCTATCAGCTTTAAGCTCTGCTGCCCAAGCCAAGGGCACTGGAGCAAAAGCTTCATTCACTTCGTATAAGTCAATATCATCAATACTTAAATTAGCTACTGATAGAGCTTTATGTGATGCAGGAATTGGTCCGGTTAACATGTAGACAGGATCATCTCCAACAACTGAAATTGATATAATTTCTGCTCTAGGGTTGCTATTAATTTTTTTAAGTCCTGCTTCATTACAAACAAGAACTGCTGCAGCACCATCTGTAATCTGGCTTGCATTACCAGCAGTTATAAGCCCTCCTTCAGAAACAGTTTTAAGCCCTGCAAGTTTTTCAAGACTTGCATCAAATCTTATACCCTCATCTGAAGTAACCATTTCTTCAATACCCTCAGCATTTTTAGCCTGGACGGGAAGAATCTCTTTGTCAAAATATTTTAACTCGGTAGCATTTACAGCTTTTTGATGACTCTCAAGAGCAAACTGATCTAAATCCTCTCTTGATAGATTCCATTTTTTTGCTACTAATTCAGCACCCGTAAATTGGGAGAAAAATACTCCTGGATATCTAGCTTTAATACCGTCAGAATCAAAAGGAAAACCATGGCCAGCATCATATCCATCTTTAACCGAAGCGCCGATTGGGACCATTGACATCACTTCAACACCGCCTCCAATAACAATATCTTGCGTCCCTGACATTACAGCTTGAATTGCAAAATGTATTGCTTGTTGAGATGAACCACATTGTCTATCAACGGAAGTTCCAGGGACTGATTCAGGATATGATGAAGACAGAATTGCATTTCTTGCAACATTGCCTGACTGGGCACCAACTTGGTCTACACAACCAAAAATAACATCATCAACAAGAGCAGGATCCATATCTAGCCTTGAAGTTATCTCGTCTAGTACTTTAGCACCAAGATCAGCAGGATGCCAAAGACTTAACTTGCCATCTCTTTTTCCACCTGCAGTTCTTACTGCTTCAACAATATAAGCCTTTTCTGCCATAAAAAAATCCCCACTAAAAAACTATAATGGGGATAATTGTATCAACAAAAAACTATTTTGTAGATTTTGCCTTACTGGTTATATAAGCCTTCCTGATCTCATTTAACAGGCTGTCACGGATTTTTGCATTCTCTTTTAGGAATAAACTGGCTTTTACTTTTCCTTGTCCTATAGTTTCGCCATCCATTTTGTAGAAAGCGCCTGACTTTTCAATAAGGCCAAGCTTATGACCATAATCTAATATTTCACCTTCAGAATTAATTCCCTGACCATACATAATCTGAAACTCAGCTTGTTTAAAAGGAGGAGAAACTTTATTTTTTACAACTTTGACTCTCGTCTCATTGCCCATAATTTCATCACCTTCTTTAACAGCACCAATTCTTCTGATATCTAATCTTACTGAAGAATAGAACTTAAGAGCATTACCACCAGTTGTTGTTTCAGGGCTACCAAACATTACACCAATCTTCATTCTTATTTGATTAATAAATACAACCGTTGCTCCAGACCTTTGTATATTCCCTGTTATCTTTCTGAGAGCTTGGGACATTAATCTAGCTTGAAGGCCTACATGATGATCACCCATTTCACCTTCTATTTCAGCTCTAGGAACTAATGCTGCAACTGAATCAATGATAACTAAATCAACACTATTTGATTTTACTAACATGTCAGCTACTTCAAGAGCTTGTTCACCAGTATCGGGTTGTGATAATAGTAATTCGTCTACATTTACACCGAGCTTTTCTGCATATTGAGGATCTAATGCATGCTCTGCGTCAATAAATGCACATGTTCCGCCATCTTTTTGACATTGAGCAATAATTTGAAGAGTTAGAGTGGTTTTACCAGAAGATTCTGGTCCATATATCTCAGTAACTCTTCCCTTTGGTATGCCACCTATACCCAATGCTATATCTAAGCCTACTGAACCTGTTGAAATTGAAGGAATATCAAGGTTTTCTTTATCCCCCATTCTCATAACGGTACCTTTACCGAAATGACTATCTATATCTGCAAGCGTTTCCTTTAATGATTTTGAACCTGTGTCTTTTGATTTAGCCATAATAACTCCTTACTGTATATTTATACAGTATAATAGTAATTAAGAAATTTACAACATAAAAGTATATTTTTTCTTTATTTTATCTTACAGTCACACTTTTATAATAAAGTATCAACATTAAATTATGGCATTTGTAGTAACTGAAACTTGTATAAAATGTAAATACACTGATTGTGTTGAAGTTTGTCCTGTAGATTGCTTTTATGAAGGTCCTGATTTTTTAGTGATTCATCCAGACGAATGCATTGATTGTGCTTTATGTGAACCAGAATGTCCGATTGACGCTATTCTCTCAGAAGATGAACTTCCAGACGATCAAATAGACTTTATTGAAATCAATGCGCGTCTTTCAGAAGTTTATGAAAATATCACTGAAGCAAAAGACCCTCTCCCTGAAGCTGAAAGGTATGAAACTGTCAAAAATAAAAGAGAATTAATAGGTATATAAAACAATTAGTTTGGAAAAATAAGAACTCCGCTTACAAAAATCAAAGCAGCAAAGAAAATCATTATATTTAATTTATATTTAGATAGTAGATGATTAATTATTTTTGGCATTAATAACAATGAAGTCAAACAAC
>CBFHIO010000039.1:0-10170 GCA_965656035.1 Gammaproteobacteria bacterium
CCCTTTTTTATATCTATTGTCTTGTGTCTAACCCTGTTCCCATTAATATCCTTAATCTCTAGATCAATAATTTTTTTATTAGTGTTGATTGTAATAAGCCCATAATTCTCTTCGGAAAACATCTCGCCTAACATATATCTATCTACCTCTTTAGGTCTTCCAAAAATTGATGAAATAGTTTTATTTAATGACGATGATGTAATTTCATAAATATTCTCATCATTGTATATGGCACCTTGGTGGCGGTCTCCAGAAATTACAAGGACAGGGCGTGACTGAGATTTTAATAACTTTTTAAGCTTTAAATGATCTGAGGGAAAGTTTGACCATTTTTCAAACCTATGTTCTGTTGGCAGCAATTGTATTGAGGTTGCAATTATTATTATATCTGATTTAATTTTCATCACCTCTTTAAACCAAGACCATTGCTCATCGCCTAATATTGTTGCATTTAATTCCTCGTTTTTAAGATAAACTGGTTTAATGCCCTCTGTTTTTTTTAAATCAGATCTAAAGTATCGAGTGTCAAGCAGGATTAGGTTAATTTTAAAATTATCAATGTTTATTATTTGATTTGTATAGATACCTTCTCTTTTATGCCTAACATCATCAATTGGAATTTTCCAGAAGTCTAAATATAATTTTTGCGCTTCTTGTTTCAGTGGATATGATGCACCTCCATCATTTTCACCAAAATCATGGTCA
Organism: Gammaproteobacteria bacterium; assembly: GCA_965656035.1. Taxonomy (GTDB): domain Bacteria; phylum Pseudomonadota; class Gammaproteobacteria; order Magnimaribacterales; family D2472; genus SCGC-AAA076-P13. Next base: position 706 of record CBFHIO010000039.1, read on the forward strand.
TCCCATATTACTTCAACATTTTTCTTGAATAGCCATGAGGGAATCATTTCTGCTTGAAGTTTATATGCTTCATGCATTTTGTTTAGTTCTCCAGAAGGAACATCTCCGTACACGTTGTCACCTAGGAATATAAACGAATCAACATCTTCCTTAAAAACTGAATTCCAAATTGGCTGAGGATCTTCTTGATCAAGACATGATCCAAAAGCAATCTTATAGTTTTCTGCTGTGATAAAATTGCTTAATATTAACGATAAAAAAAAGGTAGATAAATTTAATTTTTCTTTCATTAAAAAATTATACCAATACAAACGTGATTAAAGCTTTAAACTCATTATTAAATTTATCTCAGCTTGCGGTATAAGAGATTCTGAAAATGAAATTAAATTAAGCTCCCTAATTGAACCTGATTTTACCTACACGCAAGATTTATTTAAGTGTAGTTTAAATAAGAACCAGTCTTTAATAAGTTTAGAAACCTTCTTTTCAAAAAATATTGCAAAATATGAAACTCTTGCTAAAGAAGAGAACTTGGAGCTCTCAATATTTTTCCCAGAAAATAATTTCAATATAACTAATTTTATTATTTCTATAATATCCAATAAAAACCCTATCGGCATTAAGAAGTTTATTGATTCTATTAATGAAGATAGCTTTGATAAAGTAGCCTCTTGCTCATTTGCTATTTATCAAAATAGAGGGGTTAATTTTCTTGAGCCTATAAATAATACTGATTTGTATACTAACTTAGAAATTTTAAATTGTAAGTTCAATACTGACTATAATTTTGGAACTTTTGAAATATCTATTAATAATTTTATAAATAGTCTTAGAACAATAGAGTTACCATATTCGATTAGTTATCTAGAAGATAACTCATCAAATGATGGTTTTATATGGATAAATTATTACTACACAGACGAATATAAAAAAATACTTTCAGATAGTTGGATAGGTGACAGCATCTCTCTGGAGATACAAAAAGAATTTTCTAAGAATGCAACTTGCATTGAGTCTAGCAAATACAAATCTTTTAGGCTGATCTAAATGTTATCTGGAATTTTATTTACAAAAAAGGTAGAGAAGTTTGAGTTATTTTCATTATAATGTGCGAAGGCGGGTATCGTATAATGGCTATTATAAGAGGTTTCCAACCTTTTGATGAGAGTTCGATCCTCTCTACCCGCTCCATTTAAAAATATGTAAAAAAGTAAAAAGCAGGCACTAGAACCTGCTTTTTAAAGACCTAGGGGATTTTGAATTAAAGAGGATATTCAAAGGTCTTACTTATAAGACCGACCCAAATACAAAAAGTTCAAAAAAATTTGCCAATAAATAAATACCGAATCCAACTATTAGTCCTGAACCTAAAGGAAGCTCAGCACTTGTATTTAATTTACAAACTAGAGCAAGTAATAATGTTGAAATTGAACCAATAAAAAGAATTGGTGCCAAAGCGAACGGACCAATCAAGGAGCCTATACCTCCAAGTAATAAAAAATCACCGCCACCAATACCATCTCTTTTTTTAAAAAATTTATAACAGAAATTAATAAACCATAAAATAAAATAACCACCAATGAACCCATAAATAGATAGAACGAATTGAGATAAATCGAATATCCCAAACGATTCAATATGAAATATAGAACCATTAAAGGCAATAGAAAAACCAATGACACTAATTAAAATATTTAGATAAAATGGTAAAAATAATTTTTGAATGTCACACTCAAAAAGAATGTAAAAAATTGAAAATAAAAGATAAATCAAGGCAAACGTTAGATTTATACCAAAATTTATATATAAAAAAAGACCTACAAACAGATGAACTAGCTCAAGAAGCGGATACTTATATGAAATTTTTTCTTTGCAATTAATACAACTTCCTTTTTGCAATAAGTATCCTACTAATGGAATTAAGTGAAGAAAAGAAATGGTTTTTTTACATTTTGGACAATGAGATCTGGGTAAAAATAAATTAATATTTGATTTCAAAAATTCAATTGAAATGAGTCTATAAATTACAACAGAGCTGAAACTGCCAATAGATAGAAAAAAGGGAATTAATAAAATTAAAGATGCTAATTCCATTAATAAGAAGTTTATTTTCTAGTAATTCGAAAACAAATTAATAGCAAAATAAGAGCAGGTACAGCATATACGGCTATGATCATAAGTTTATCAGTCATTAATATCTCCTGAGGCAAAGGCATCGGGTCTTCTAAAGTCCCCATAACCATAAAAAATATCATTTTTTTTCATAATAAGCTGGAGACATGTTGCAGGATTGATAACTTTAACATTGTAATTTAACTTAGTAAGTTCATTTTTAATATCGTCGTTCAGCGAAAACTCAATTTGCAAGATGTCTGGTTGCCATTGATGATGAATTCTTTTTGCTTTATTGGCTTCTTTTAAATCCATTTCAAAATCTATTATATTTAATATTGATTGAAGAACAGCAGAGATTATTCTTGACCCACCCGGACTTCCAGTAGTAAAAAATAATTGATCATTTTTCATAACAATTGTTGGCGTCATCGAGCTGAGCGGTCTTTTTTTGGGTTGAATTTCATTAGCTTTTGATCCAAGTAGGCCAAATTGATTTGGAATACCAGGAGCTGCTGAAAAATCATCCATTTCATTATTCATCAATATTCCAGTTCCCTCAATTATTACTCCTGATCCAAAAGTTGAGTTTAATGTATAGGTCGAAGACACAACGTTTCCATTTCTATCAGCAACTGAAAAATGAGTAGTTTCAATACTTTCATTATCTTTAAATGAACCTGGTAATATTTTTGATGAGGGGATTGATTCACCAAGTTTTATTTGGTTTTTGATAGTTGCTGCATATTGTTTATTAGTTATTTCTGAAACAGGAACATCAAAAAAATCTGGATCACCTAAATGTTTTGATCTGTCGGCATATGCATACTTCATAACTTCAGCTAACAGATTTATGTATTCGGGAGTATTGTGTCCTAATTCTTGAAGGTCATAATTTTCTAGGATATTAAGCATTTGAATAACATGAACTCCGCCTGATGATGGTGGACCCATAGTAATTATTTTATTATTTCGATAATCAGATATAAGTGGTTTGCGCCATTGTGGTTTATATGCCTCTAAGTCATTCTGAGTTATCAATCCTCCGTTTTTTTGCATTTGAGATGCAATATTTTGAGCTACTTCACCCTTGTAGAACCCGTCTTTGCCTTTTTTGGCAATAATTTTTAAAGTATTTGCTAAATCTTTTTGTATTAGGGTGCTGCCTGTAAAATCAGGATTATGTTTCATGAAAATATTTTTTGTTGGCGCAAAGTATGATAATTTTTCTTTATATTTTGTTAATATATCTCCCATATATGGAGTAATTTCAAAACCATTTTCAGCATAAAAAATTGCATCTTCAAGCAACAACTCCCAATCTAAGGAACCAAATTTTTGATGAACTTCCCAAAAGCCAGCTACTGTTCCAGGAACACCACTTGCCAGATATCCAAATGTAGATAATTTTTTATCATTAAATGAGCCATCTTCTTTTAAATACATACTGGTAAATGATTTAGCTGGAGCCATTTCTCTAAAATCTATAGAGTAGTTTTGATTAGTGGGTGAGTCATGCATGACCATAAATCCTCCGCCACCAATGTTTCCAGCTCTAGGTAATACAACCGCCAGTGTGAAGCCTACAGCAATAGCTGCATCATAAGCATTTCCACCCTTATTAAGTATTTTTTCTCCAACTTTTGTAGCGATAAAATGTTGAGTAGTAACCATTCCATTTTTACTTTCTGAAATTTGTTTTTGGGCTGGAATATATTTTGACGGATTCACGGTGCCAATGGGTTGAAAATCTTTGGCAGATAAATCTACACATAGCGAGTACATAAAAAAGCATGCCAAATGTAATAACTTCAATTGCTTGAACCGCATTTTTAATCTTAGACTTTTTATCATATTTGTTCTATAAATATACTAATTAGGAGGTATAGTTATAATAACTTCTTTCGACTTATTATATAAAAATTTATTATGAAAGATTTATATCAAGAAATTTTAGATCAACATACTGCTCCTGGCCAAATGTTTGAAACTAAAGATGTTATTAACGAAAATGGTGTCACTTTTAAAGAGTACATTAACCTTCCGGATAGTCTCAGAGGCTATTTAGATTTTGCGTTAGTACATGCAGAAAAAGAATGCTTAATTTATGAGGACGAAAGATATACGTATAAAGAGGTTTTTGAAAAAAGTGCTCAAACTGGAAATGCGTTAATTCAGGCTGGCATTCAGAAGGGTGATAGGGTAGCAATTTGCATGCAAAATAATCCTGAGTTTGTGTATTCTTATTTTGGAATTGTTGGTATTGGGGCTGTATGCGTCCCGTTAAACTCATGGTGGGTTCCTTCGGAAGTTGTGTATGGCTTAGAGCACTCTGATGCTAAGTTATTGATAGCTGATTCTAAAAGACTACAAGGATTAGAATCTTTGCCTAATGTAAAAAAAATAGTGACTAGTTATACTCCAGATTCTTCATTTAAATCTTTTGATGATTTTATTTCTAGCCATGATAAAACATTTCCAGAGATTGAGATTGGTAGAAATGATCATGCAACCATTTACTACACCTCAGGCTCAACTGGAAAACCCAAAGGAGTTTTATCATCTCAAAAGGCTGTTCTAGCTACCATGTTTAGTTGGGCTTGTTTTTCTTCAGTTATGAATCAGGTTGAGGCACAAACTAACCCTAAGGCTGCTGCGATAGTGAGTCCTGAATCAGTAATACTGCATTGTGTGCCACTTTTTCATGTTACTGGCAGTCATGCTGGGTTATTAATGTCTGTATTAGTAGGAAGAAAAATAGTTATGATGAAAAAATGGGATGCTGGACAAGCTCTTCAATTAATAGAGCAAGAAAAAGTTACAGACATAACCGGTGTGCCAACTCAAACCTGGGAGCTTCTAAACCATCCTGAAAGATTAAATTATGATTTATCGTCATTAAAGACTTTAGGTGCTGGTGGTGCGCCTAGACCAGCAGAGCATGTAAAACAGTTAGATGAGGAATTTGAAGCTCGACCTGGTATTGGCTATGGTTTGTCTGAAACCAATGCTCTTGGAGCCCTTGGAAGTGGAGATGAATATGTCAATCATCCAAATTCAACTGGAAGAGTTGTACCACCTCTTACAGAAATAAAAATAATTGATGAAAATTGGAATGAATTGCCTGAGGGAGAGGTTGGCGAGGTTGCTATTAAATCTCTTGGTAACATGATTGGTTATTGGAAAAATCCTGAAGCAACAAAGGAATGCATGAGTGATGATGGTTGGTTTAGATCAGGTGATCTTGGAAAATTTGAAGGTCCCTTTCTATATATCTTAGATAGGGTTAAAGATATCGTCATTCGTGGTGGTGAGAATATTGCATGCCCAGAAGTCGAGGGGGCAATTTATGAGCATAATGACATATTAGAAGCATGCGTATTTGGAATTCCAGACGAGAGGCTTGGAGAAATTCTTTGTGCAGCAATTTATTTAAGAGAAGAGTCTAAACTTTCCATTGATGAGCTCCAATCGTTTTTATCACAAAAGTTAGCTGCATTTAAAATACCAGTTAATATTAAATTTTATGAACAAAACTTGCCGAGAGTTGGGTCTGGAAAATTTGACAAACCAAAATTAAGACATCAATTTTTAGAAAATTTATAATGCAAAAACTTTATCTTTTTAAAAAAAAGAGTATAAATAGCAAAGTATTTAAAATTTTATACATATCATATGTCAAAAAAAATATTACTTATTGAAGACGAACCTGATATAAGAAAAACTCTTGAATACAATATTGCTAGAGAGGGTTATGATGTTGTTTGCACATCATCTCTATCAGAGGGAAGAGAGCATCTTAACTCAACAAATTTTTCACTTATTTTGCTTGATTTAATGTTGCCTGATGGTTCAGGTTTAGATTTATGTCGAGAAGTAAAGTCAGACCCAGACAAGATGTCTACTCCAATAATCATTCTTACTGCCAAAGATGATGAGGTTGATAAAGTTGTTGGCTTTGAACTTGGGGCTGATGACTATGTAACTAAGCCATTTAGTGTAAGAGAATTAATATTAAGGATAAAGGCAGTTTTAAAAAGAGGCGATGCTAAAGAACAAAACACTATAGATGTGCAAAGACAGTTTGGTGATTTAACAATAGATGTAGAGTCTCATGAAGTTTTTGTAAATCAAGAACCTGTGATATTAACTGCCCTGGAATTTAAACTTTTACGTCAGCTTGTTGATAGAAGAGGCAGGGTTCAATCTAGAGATCAATTGTTATCAGACGTATGGGGATATAGTGCAGATGTGACAACACGCACGGTAGACACGCACATAAAAAGATTAAGAGAAAAATTAGGCTCGATGGGAAAATATGTTCAAACGATTCGAGGAGTTGGGTATAAGTTTTCAAGAACTCCTGAATAATCAATGGGCATTAGATCCCGAATTTTTTTATTAATATTTCTTTCATTAACTGCTAGTATCACAATTACATATATTGTTGCAGAAAGAGATTTATCGATTACATTCGAGGAGCAGACGCTAGCTCAATTACAAAAACAAGCATCAATACTTTTAGAATATATTGATGAAGTAGACTCTCTTCAAATAAATAATAATGCTGATTCAATTGCTGACAGGCTTGGCAGGGCTTCTGATTCAAGAGTTAGTCTCATACTTAATAATGGTAAAGTAATTGGCGATTCATATATAGATGAAAATGAATTAACTCTGTTGGATGACCACAGTAATAGAGAAGAATTTATTGAAGCAATGCAAAGCGGTGTTGGGTGGGCTTCAAGATATAGCAGTTCTGTTAATCAACAACAATTGTATTTTGCAATTAGGGACAATAATGAGGTGTCGCCAAACGTAATTCGAATTGCTGTTCCGTATACCTACATAGATGAAGCATTACAAAGTCTGGATTTATCATTACTTCTTGTAGCACTAGTAGCATTATTAGTTGCTACAATTGCTAGTGGAATAGCAGCAAATTATACTTACACCAGTATTGCTGAACTAGAAGACGCAGCCTCAAACCTTGCCTCAGGTTCATTAAATAAAAGTTCTTTGAAAGCATTGCCTACAAAAAGAGTAGACGAATTCGGTAATGTGGCTAGAAGTATTTCTCAAATTTCTGAGGATTTAAAATCCCAAATAAGCCTTTTAGCAAAACAAAGAGACCAATTTGGCTTAGTTCTTGATGATCTTGGTGAAGGAATTTTAGTTGCAAATAGAAACGGAAAGATAACTTACTGTAATGAACAATGCCTCTTAATTCTTTCAAAAGATAATCTAGTAGGGCAGCAATTAAAAGATATGGACATTAAATCCATTCAAAGTTTATATAAAAATACAAAAAGAACGAAATCTGCTGATATGGAATTTGAAATCGAGGGTAAGGATAGATCTACAAAATGGATTCTTGGCTCAATGAATAGATCTAAAACAACCAAAGAATTTATATTAGTTATTCATGATATAACACAATTAAGACAATTAAATTCCATGAGGAGAGACTTTGTCTCCAACCTATCTCACGAGTTAAGAACTCCAGTAAGTGTTATAAGGGCAAATTCTGAAACTCTGCTAGAAGGTGCATTGGATGATAAAAAACAAGCAAAAGTATTCGCAAAAGCAATTCTTCATAATTCTGAAAGGCTCACAGAAATGGTATCTGACATATTGGATTTATCCAGAATCGAGCATGGTGAATTAAAACTACATATAGAGAAACTAAACCTACAAGAATGTATAAATGAATCTATTGATTCTCTTAAAAATTTAGGAAAAAAGAAAAACATTTCTATTAAATGTCATTGCCCAAGAAAAACACAATTTGTTCTTGCAGATAAAAAGGCGCTCGAAAGGATTTTAACTAATCTTATAGATAATGCTTTCAAGTATAGTGAAGAAAACTCTTCAATTGAAATACAAACAAAATCAAAAGTTAAAAACGAAAACGTACTAATTACAATAACAGATCAAGGAAGGGGTGTATCGGATGAAGATAAAGCCTTTATTTTTGATAGATTTTTTAGAACAGCAAATGCCAGGGCTTCTGAAAAAAAGGGAAGTGGCTTAGGTTTGGCTATTGTTAAAAATCTTGTAAGTAGTCTAAACGGTGATGTCGGTGTAAAAAATCCATCAAACAATATAGGTACTCAATTTTGGTTTACACTTCCTATGGCCAAATAGTAAGTTACAAAAATGTAACAATTTAAAGCTTATTTGTCACATTTATTTACTTTTTCTTCTCACAAACTTCTTAATCAAATCGTCTAATACACACATATTTCCATGGAGGAGAATAATTTATGTTCACTAAATCAATTAAAAACTCATTATTTATTACATCAATTTTTTTATTAGCCGCATGTGGCGGTGGTGGTGATACTTCTATAGCGTCACCTGGAGAGCTCGGTCCTTTAGACCCTCCATCTGGTGGATCCGGTGGCGGATCTGGTTCAAGTGGAAATCTTTTAACTGGAACATGTCCAGATTCTGACTTTATTCAAGTCGGTTCTCCTGTAGCAGGAAATAACGTATGTGCAATTCAAGGACCAATAACCGGTGAACTAACATTAACAAACGATGTTATGTACAGAATGTTAGGAAAGGTTGATGTTGGTATAGATATGGGTGGTGATGGTACTAAAGCTGGCGGTGCATCAGGAACATTAATTATCCCAGCTGGTGTTGTCATCATGGGTAGGACATCAGAAGACTACCTTGTTGTAAACAGAGGGTCAAAAATCATTGCTAATGGAACAAGATCAGCTCCAATTAGATTTACTCACAACAGTGCAATAGAAGGAACAGTTGGTGAGCTTGAAAGAGGTTTGTGGGGTGGTATTGTTATTCTTGGTAAAGCTCCTATAAATAAATGTTCAAACGATGTTAGAGGAACTGCTGCTTGTGAGAGAGTTGTAGAGGGTTCAAATGCATTAATGGGTGGAGCTACTCCTGATGATAACTCAGGAAAGTTAAATTTTGTTAGAGTTGAATATGCTGGTTATGAAATTTTTCCAGGTAACGAGCTAAACGGAATTACCTTTGGTGCAGTCGGGTCTGGTACTGAAGTTGATTACGTTCAAGTACATAACAACCAAGATGACTGTGTTGAGTTCTTTGGTGGAACAGTTAATGTTAAGCATTTAATTTGTACAAATGCAGGTGACGATAACCTTGACATAGATTGGGGTTATCAAGGAAAAATGCAATTTGTTGTGGTAAAACAATCATCTGATTCAAGTGATCATGTTGTTGAATCTGATAATACTAATGCAGACTCCGCTGTAGGTTACCTTACTGAACCAAGATCAAGACCAATCGTTGCTAATTTTACGTTCCTTGCTCAAGGTGCTGACGAGCCTTTAAAATATAAAGAAGGTGTTTCTGGTA